>DMCG01000132.1:13059-13313 GCA_003445855.1 Spartobacteria bacterium
CGCAATGACGAAAGATCGTGTTTGGCGATCCACTCATCGCCCCAGCGAATGAAAGAGCGGATCGCGGTTGGTGCCGTATAAAGAATGTTAACGCGATAATCCTCGATAATTTTCCAGAAGCGATCGGGCTCCGGCCAGTTCGGCGCGCCTTCGTACATAAGAGTAGTGGCGCCATTCGCGAGCGGCCCGTAAACCACGTAACTGTGTCCCGTGACCCAGCCGATATCGGCCGTGCACCAGAAAATATCCTCGTC
>DMCG01000132.1:13640-14446 GCA_003445855.1 Spartobacteria bacterium
AATTCCCTTCGGTTTTCCGGTCGAGCCGCTCGTGTAGAGAATGTAAAGCGGATGTTCGCTGTCGAGCGCGGCGGGCGGACAATTTGCATCGACATATTCCAACTCCCGATGCCACCACACGTCGCGCCCTTCCTCCATGTGGATGTCGTTGCCGGCGCGGCGAAAAACGATCACGCGTTTTATGGACGTCCTGCCGTGCAACGCGTCATCCACGTTTTTCTTTAGCGGAACGACCGCGCCGCGCCGATAGCCACCATCGGCCGTGATGACAGCGATCGCCCCGCTGTCCGCAATGCGGTCGCGAATTGCGTCTGCGCTGAAGCCGCCAAAGACAACCGAATGCACCGCGCCGATGCGCGCGCAGGCCAGCATCGCGATGGCTGCTTCCGGAATCGTCGGCAGGTAAATGATGACGCGGTCGCCCTTGTCGATCTTGTTCCGCTTCAGCACATTCGCGAATCGGCAAACTTCGTGATGAAGTTGCTGATAAGTCAGTGTGCGCCTGTCGCCCGGCTCGCCTTCCCAGAGAATCGCGGCTTTGTTTCGGCGCGGGCCGGCGAGATGTCGATCCAAACAATTTTCGGACAGATTAAGTTTGCCGCCGACGAACCATTTCGCGAACGGCGCTTTCCATTCGACGACTTTCTTCCACTGTTTTTGCCACGTCAGCTCTTTGGCTTCGCGCCCCCAGAATTTATCCGGCCGACTGATCGACTCGCGGTACATCCGCCGATATTGATCGAGACTTTTGATCCGCGCTCTTTTCGCAAAATCTTTCGATGGCTTGAAAACGCGCTTCTCGATCA
>DMCG01000156.1 GCA_003445855.1 Spartobacteria bacterium
AGGTCCTGATCGCTGTGGGTTTGCATGGAGGTTTTCACTTCGTTTTGGGTTGCTTCGAGTTCTTCCTGCAACACGTCCCATTCGTCATTCTCGGCAAATTCGTTCAAGCTGTTACCGCGGCGGAGCAAGTTCTCACTAACTCCGAGCGCTTTTGCCAGCTTGATGATATCTGAGCCGATGTTCTTGACCTGCTGGCTGTCCTTGGCTTCAACCGCGATAAAGCCATCGGCAATCAAGCCGCCGAGATTTAGTGCAATCTGCGCCCGGTTGTGGTACGTCGTCGGCATCGGACCACGATATTGCCCCGACCAATTCGGCTTGCCCGGTTTTTCAAGGGCGGCGAAAAGTTCGCCCGGCGTGGGAATGCTGATCGAATCGTTCTTGATCGCCCGGGCAAGCTGATCGGCCCCGAGGCGCGCCGGCTCGGCGCCAATTACAGCGCAGCAGCTAATCAACAGCCCGATCGCAACAAGGCGCGCGAAAGGATTCATGCGCCAGCGTACCTGCACGCGACAAGATTGCCAGTAAGAACTGTAATGCGGATTGCGGAATGCGGAAAGCAACGCATGATAAGCGCGCGCTAATTTTCCAGCGGACAAAGCGTTTTATGGCGAAGAGCGACATCCAGGCAGTAATCGCGCGCGAGATTCTCGATTCGCGCGGCAATCCTACAATCGAAGTCGATGTGCGGCTCGAAGGGGGCGCGCTCGGCCGCGCGGCCGTGCCGAGCGGAGCGAGCACCGGCGAACATGAAGCGTGGGAATTGCGCGACGGCGACAAGAAACGTTTCGGCGGTAAAGGCGTGACGTGCGCGGTCGCAAACGTAAATGACAAAATCGCGCCTGCGATAAAAGGGCGGGACGCGCGCGACCAGGCGAAGATCGACAATCAACTCATCGAGCTCGATGGCACTCCGAATAAGAAGAACTTGGGTGCAAACGCGCTGCTTGGAGTTTCGCTTGCCGTCGCGCACGCCGCGGCCGCAGCAGAAAACCTTTCTCTCTTTCGTTATCTCGGCGGCACGGACGCGAAAGTTTTGCCGGTGCCAATGATGAACATCTTGAACGGCGGCGCGCACTCCGATGCGCCGATCGATTTTCAAGAGTTCATGATCATGCCGCGCGGCGCGCCGACCTTTGCCGAAGCGCTGCGTTACGGTGCAGAAGTCTTTCACGCGCTCAAGTCAGTCTTGAAAGATCGACATCTTTCCACGGCAATCGGCGACGAAGGCGGGTTCGCGCCACAACTCGATTCCGCCGAGGACGCGCTCGAATCGATTGCGGCGGCGGTCAAAAAAGCCGGTTACAAACTTGGCGAGCAAATTTTCATCGCGCTCGATCCTGCCGCTTCCGAGTTTTACGACGCCGAGCGCAACGTTTACGTTTTCAAGAAATCGAACGGCGCGAAACGGACGGTTGAAGAGCTGATCGAGTACTATGTCGATCTTTGCGCGCGTTTTCCCATCATTTCGATCGAGGACGGCTGCGCGGAGAATGATTGGGAAGGTTGGAAAAAGTTGACCGCGCGCCTCGGCGAAAAGATTCAACTGGTCGGCGACGATCTTTTCGTCACCAACGTGGAATTTTTGCGCAAAGGAATTGCCGAACACGTGGCAAATTCGATTTTGATCAAGGTCAATCAGATTGGCACGCTCACGGAAACTTTGGCTGCGATCAATCTGGCCAAGAAAAATAATTACACCGCCGTGATCAGCCATCGCTCGGGTGAAACCGAAGACACAACCATCGCCGACATCGCGGTGGCGACGAACGCCGGCCAAATCAAAACCGGCTCGCTTTGCCGCACCGATCGGATTGCGAAATACAATCAGCTCCTCCGGATTGCCGAGGAACTTGGTGACAACGCCGTTTATGGCGGTAAGATGCGCTAAGTGGATCAGACCTACGGCGATTTCCGTGCGCGTCGCGAAGCCACAGTTTGGCAGCGACTGAATCGCGTCCTCTGCGTTTTACTTTTCGTCGCGATCTGGCTCGTGATCGTGAGTTTGTTTGTCCCGCCCTACAAAAAGTTGACGCAAAGCCGCGCCGAAATCGACAATCTGCAATCGCAGGTAAACGAGCAGAAGATTTTGCTCGCGCGGCAGACTCGCGAAGTAAGCTTGCTCCAGACGGATACGACTTATCTCGAAACGATCGCGCGCGATCGTCTCGATCTCATGAAAGAAGGCGAAACCATTTTCCGTCTCGAGCCGGCGCAATCTGCTAAACGCAAAGATTCCGCGCGGCGGTAGCGGCGGTTCACTTAACCGCCCGCCGGCGATTGGGATCGATCGCCCTGCCTTTGCATGTCGCCAATGCGCCATTATCTTTCCGAATGGCTACTGAACTTCCGCCTATCGATGTTGAACATTTGAAATCGCGCGTCCGCGATTTGCGGAGGTTTCTTTGACGTCCCGAAACTGCAGCACGAGTTAACCACGCTGGAAGCGCGCATGACCGCGCCAGATTTTTGGTCGAATCGCGAACGCGCCCAGACCGATGTCGATGAAGTGTCACGCTTGCGTTCGCTTATCAATCCGTTTTGCGAACTGGAACGCGAGGTCAGCGATTTCGAGGCTTTGCAGCAGCTCGCGTCCGAGGAAAAGAACGAAGCGCATCGTTTGCAAGCGGAGCGTGAAGTCGCAGCCGAACACGATCGGCTCGTTCATAAGCTGGAGGAATTTGAGCTGCGCCAATTTTTGTCTGGCGAAAACGATAACGCGAATGCTTTCCTCACCATTCATTCGGGGGCGGGCGGCACGGAATCGTGTGACTGGGCCGATATGCTGCTGCGCATGTATCAACGCTGGATCGAGCGCAACAGTTTCAAATCGCAGATTGTCGATCTACAAGTCGGCGAAGAAGTGGGAATCAAGTCCGCGACGCTGCTGGTGAGCGGCGAGTACGGTTATGGTCACCTTCAAACCGAGCGCGGTGTGCATCGGCTCGTGCGCATCTCGCCGTTCGACGCAAACAAGCGGCGCCACACTTCATTCGCGAGCGTCGACGTGGTCCCGGAGATCGCTGATTCCGCCCCGATCGAAATTAATCCGGCCGATCTCGAGATCTCAACATTTCGCAGCGGCGGCAAAGGCGGGCAAAACGTCAACAAAGTGGAAACCGCTGTGCGCATCGTGCACAAGCCGACTGGTATCGTCGTCGCCTGTCAGGCAGAGCGCAGCCAGGGCCGCAATCGCGAACTCGCGCTCAAAATGTTGAAAGCGAAACTCTACCAAATTGAGCAGGACAAAAAGCGCGCCGAGATCGATCGGCAATACGGCGAAAAGGGCGATATCGCCTGGGGCAGCCAAATTCGCTCCTATGTGTTTCAACCGTATCAAATGGTGAAGGATCACCGCACCGGCGCGGAGACGAGCAATGTGCAGGATGTGATGGACGGCAACATCGACATGTTCATCCAGGCAAAATTGCGCGGCGAGAAAAGCGCCAAGGGCGAGGGAATACTGTAGCGGCGCTCTATGAGCGTCGCATTTATACTCGCCCGACGGTCATAGACCGCCGCTACAGGTCACGAGCTGCAACCGGAAACGCGTGTCGAATTCTCCGCGATTATGCGCGCGACAGCACGCCAGACACGCAATCGCGCGGCGAATTCGGCGCGCGCGAGCAAAATCGCGGCGGCAATTCGGACATTTGTAAAGAAAACGCCGCGCGCGTTCTGCAATCGGGAACGGCAGATTGTGGCAGCGTCTTTCATCGCCGACGCCAAGATCGCGGCAAGCTTGGCGCCATTCAGATCCATGCGGCAAAAGACGGCGCCGGCCGGCCCGAAATTGCGCGAGAAGATGTGCGAGCTCATGACGAAGAGTGCGATCGATTTCCGCTTCTCCGTGTTGAGCAAGTCGCGGATTTAGCGAAACTAGTTTGTTGCGATAATCTGCGCGACCGGCGCAACTTTTCAGGCGCGAGTTCCATTCCACATGAACCAACCGACCAAGTCGTGGTGCGCCAAGCAGAGTTAGAATTTCGCGCGCCTTTCTTTCCAATTCGAAATCGTGACCAGCACGGGATTGTAGGGCAACCGCTCCGGTTGCCGTCTCTGCAGGATTTGGCAGGCGGAGCGCCTGCCCTACAATTTTCGAGGCAACGTCGCGGCTGGTTGCGATTGTCGATCTTTCAAACGTTAGCTCGACCTGCTCAAGCAACAGCATACGAGTCGCTTGTCCTTTTCGTCAGTCGCTCGACGATTTGCGAGATCGCCTTGCCGGCAGCCTCGATTTCCTCCGCGGTTGTTTGCTTGCCTAACGAAAAACGGACCGCCGACCGGGCGCGTTCCATTGGCAATCCCATCGCGAGCAAAACATGCGACGCCACGACCGAGCCGACCATGCACGCGGAACCGCTCGAGGCGCAAACGCCTTTCAGATCGAGCGCGATTAACAGCATTTCGGAATCGAGACCGATGAAACTGACGTTCAATGTATTGGCAAGCCGGCGCGCTTGATCGCCATTTTGCTGCGCTTGCGGAACACTTTCCGCGATCGATCTCCCCAAGTCGTCGCGCAAATGCAATTGTCGATCTTGCTCCGCTTCGCGATCGCGCAGTGTGAATTCAGCCGCTGCCGCCATTCCGGCGATGGCCGCGACGTTTTCTGTCCCAGGACGCCGCTCATTCTCGTGCGCGCCACCGAACATGATCGGTTGGAGGGACAATCCACTTCGCAAAAAAAGAAACCCGGCGCCTTTCGGCCCGTAAAATTTGTGCGCGGCGAAACTCGCGACGTCGACCAGCGACATATCGATGTCGATCTTGCCGAACGATTGCACCATGTCGCTGTGGAGCAAGACACCGCGCGCGCGACAAATTTCCGAGATTTCACGAATCGGTTGGATCACCCCGGTTTCGTTGTTGGCTGCCATAATTGAAACCAGTCTCGTTTCTGGACGAATCGCACGAGCGAGGTGGTCAAGATCGACAATTCCATCCCGGGAAACGTCCAGCCACGTCACTTCGAAATTTTCGCGACTTTCCAAATGCTCGAACGCGTTCAAAACCGCATGGTGCTCGGCTTTGCTCGAAATCGCATGTCCGCCGCGCGAGATCGGACATTTCGCCAACCCGAGCACCGCGAGATTGCACGACTCGGTTCCGCCGCTCGTAAAAATTATTTCGTTAGGCTTGACCCGGAGAAGCGAGGAAATTTTGTCTCGAGCATTATCAATCGCCGCGCGCGCCTCGCGTCCGGCCGTGTGTACGCTCGATGGATTTCCGAAATGCCGGTCCAAGTACGGCAACATCGCGTCTCGTGCTTCATCGCAGAGCGGAGTGGTCGCGTTGTAATCGAGATAAATCATCCGGTGAATGCGCCGCTGGGCTCGGCAGCCTCGCGCGGCCGCTTGGGCACGATGCGCAATTGTTTCTCCTCATAATAAACGAGCGAATCGGGCGGAACGCTTTGCACGAGAAACACGTTCCCGCCGATTGTCGATCTTGCGCCGATCACGGTTTCGCCGCCAAGGATCGTCGAGTTTGGATAAATCGTCACGTCATCTTCGACTTTCGGATGCCGTTTGCCGCCTTTCTTGATTTTGCCGTGCTCGTCTTTTTGAAAGCTGCGCGCGCCGAGCGTGACGCCGTGATACAATTTTACGCGCGATCCGATTTCGCACGTCTCGCCGATCACGACGCCGGTTCCGTGATCGATAAAAAAATGCGAGCCAATCTTTGCGCCGGGATGAATGTCGATCCCGGTGCGGCTGTGCGCCCATTCGGTCAT
>DMCG01000209.1:0-9691 GCA_003445855.1 Spartobacteria bacterium
AGGGCGCAAACTCTGCGCCCGCACTGTTTTCAACGCAGTGCACCGGCCAAAGAATTTGCTCGAGGCCGGCGAGCTCGATGCGATCGCCCGGTTTTTTGCCGGGATGATTTGCGGCGAAGCTGCCATGATTTGGCGGATGCCAATCCTGCGTCGCAACGATCAGTTCGAAGCGGTTTTGCAATTCATTGGCGAGCGGAATGACTTCGTCGCCGCGCGGCACCGGCAACGCGCCGCCGGGCAAAAAGTCATTCTGAAGATCGACAATGATTAACGCTTTCATGGAGACGGCTGCCGTTTTGCCCGGCGAATAAGTTTCGATCGCAATTCGAAGAGCGCGCTTTCGAGGCCGACCTCGTAATGGCGCGGATGACTCATCTTTAGGATTTCCGGCGGCGCGCAGCCGAGCTGTTTCCGCGCATATTCACGGGCGGCGCGAATCTCCGGAACGCGATAAACGAGTTCGCCATCGCGGAAGATCGGCACGAGCAAATCCGCGAAGTCCGTCGCCGCGGGAATTTCTCTGCGCGCATTTGTCGTTGGATCGAAAATCGCGAACGGCTCAGCAATGGCGTGATCGATTTCGTAAATCGCATCGGCCTTGAATTGACCGTTCGGTTGGCAAAACCTGCGCACCTGCAACGATCCCGGACAGGAGATCTTCGCCGGCTCATCGGAAAGTTTGATGCGATATCGCCACGGTTCGCCAGGTCGCCGCACGGCGCCGAGTTTGTAAACGACGCCGAGCGCCGCATCCGGTTGTCCGGTGGCCAGCTTTGTTCCCACGCCCCAGATGTTGATCTTCGCTCCGCGCGATTTCATTTCCGCGATCGCGTATTCATCGAGATCGCCAGAGCAAATGATGGCGGCGTTTGCAAACCCCGCCTCATCCAACAGACGCCGCGCTTCGATGCTCAACATCACGCGGTCGCCCGAGTCGAGGCGGATGCCGATCGGTTCGTGACCATGCCGGCGCAGCCATTTGCTCGCGCTGATCGCGCGGCGCACGCCTTCCAGCGAGTTGTAGGTGTCCACGAGGAACACGCAGTTATTTGGCAGCGCTTCGGCGTAAGTTTGGAATGCCTCGGTCTCGCTCTCGAAAGCCATGATCCAGCTATGCGCTTGCGTGCCGCTCACAGGAATTCCGTATCGTTTGCCCGCCAGCAAGTTTGATGTGCCGGCGCAGCCTCCGATGTAAGCGGCGCGGCTCGCGCTCAGACCGCCGTCCATCCCCTGCGCCCTGCGCAGACCAAATTCGACGACCGCATCGTCGCCCGCGGCCAGGCACACCCGCGCGGCTTTGGTCGCGACGAGGCTCTGGAAATTCAAAACGTTCAACAGAGCCGTTTCCACGATCTGGCACTCCATGATCGGTCCGCAAACGCGGATGAGCGGCTCGTGCGGAAAGACCAGCGTCCCTTCCGGCATGGCGTCGATGTCGCACGTCAGTCGCAGCCCGCCCAGGTATTCAAGAAAGCCCGGGTCGAACAAGGGCCGGTCATCATTGCCGGATTGCGCGGCGAGATAAGCGATTTCGGTTTCCGTAAAATGGAAGCCGCGCAAAAAATCGATCGCGCTCGCCAGTCCACACGCGAGCGTAAACTCTCCGCTAAATGGATTTTCACGGAAGACGACGTGAAACGCGGCCTGGTGATTCCTTAGCCCCGCTTTCCAGTAGCCGCACGCCATGGTGATCTCGTAAAGATCTGTGCTCAGGGCGGAGAAGACGTTGGCGATCGGCGCGTTCACGGCTTACTTTTTACATCGCAGTCTAGAGCCGTCGGTCAATCTGATGGATGCAATTTCAGGCATGAAGACCGAACTGATTCCCATTCCCGAGCTGGCGAAAATGGGCGTGGGCCGCGTTTCGATTCCGGTCGCCTCGTGCATGGTCGCGCACAAGGCGTTGACTGATTTCTTCACCGCGCTGCGCGCGTCGCCGACCGGAATCCTCGCCGGCCGGACGCATTGGATTTCGTCGTTCGAAGGTTTCACCGACTTCGCCGGTCTCAAAGATTACCGGGAACGGGAAGACAAATATCTGCCGAAGCAGCGCATCGAGCAGAAATACCACGGGGCAGCGAAAATCGTCGGCTAGTCATGCCAAGGAACTTTTCCTTACGGCGTCCGAAAGGCTTCGCGGCGCGTCGTCAAATTCATGAAGTCAGTGGGCTGATTTAAGGAATTCCAGGATCGCTTTGTGTTCTTCCGGAGCGAGATTTGCCCGGACGCGCATGTGCAGCATGATGACATCCCATTGCGTGCCGCTGTAAGAGCTCGGAGAACGCAGGTTGTGACAGCGCACGCAATTCTCCGACCAGAGCTCGGCCCCGCCTTTTCGGGGAGCGGCGACGGGCGCGTCGGTTCCTGCGGCAACCGTGTCTTCCTTTACGCCCGCCTGCAAACTCGTGATTAAGACAACCACTGTGCAAACGACAGCGACGACAAATCCAACTGCATTCGACCGCAGCGTTCGGTAAGCTTTTAAGGTGATTCGTTTCATAATTAAAATCCCGTGGCAACCTGCAGCATGAGGGCGTTTTGGTCTCTGGCACCCCCATTCTTGTTATCGATTTCGTAAGCCGCTTTTATCACCGTGCTCGGCGTGAGCCAGTAATCCAGCCCAACCGACCAGCGCTCCTCATCAAAACCCACGGTGGTGTGCAATTGGTTGAGTCGATCGTAGCGCACCACCGCCTCGAAGTTTTTGATGATGTTGTTGCTAGACTTTGTTGGTCGGTAAGCCGGCCGTCCCGTAGCCGGTCAACAGGAATTTCGTCGTTCCAGGAAACGTTTCCTTCACCTGAGTCTTCAATGTTTCCACTTCCTCGCGGAGTTCGTCGATCGCTGCTTGCGATGATGTAGAACTAACAACTTGCTTTCCTTCGCTTGCCCTTGCCGCAGGCGCAGGTCCCTCAGCGGGAATCGCCGGGGCGGTGCCATTGGCCGCTTGTCGTACCGTGGTTCTCAGCCGTCTCCAGCTCTTGCTTCATCGCTTCGTGTTTCGCCTTGAGTTTGTCGTATTCTTCGCGCGATACGTATTTGTCGGTTGATTCTTGCGACTCCTAAGCGATGGCCGAAGAACTGGCGACGATCAGGGAGAACATGGCGATGAGAGTGATTGGGAATTTCATGTAGGTATGATGACGAGCAATGTTCACGGTTATCGGGCGAGGGTTCGCAGATAGTTGATAACGCACCACCGTTCTTCTTCGGACAGCTTGGTGGCGGCCACCATCGGTGATTTGCCGTTGGTGATTTTCCAGAAAAGCGCGCCATCGCTGTCGGGCAACCGCTTCGACAAGTCACCCGGATGTTTCTCCAAACCCGCCGCGGCGGGGCCGTCTCCCCTGCCAGTCGGGCCGTGACACGACATGCATTCCGCCATGAAAGACGCTTTGCCTCTTGCAATCGATGCGGCGTCAGCCGAGATCGGATTTTTTTTCGCCGCGGCGCGCGCGGGGGCGGTCCATTTTTCGCCCGCCCCAAGCGCCAGCTGCGTGCTTATTGCTAGCGCCCAACTCAAACAGATCACGGTGGCAGACCGTAGCGATAGTCTTTTCATGTTTTAGCTCCTTTACGGATTTGGATTAACTGGCTGATGACAAAAACGTAGGTGCCCCACACGATGGTGAGCAGCGACACGATCGAAAAAACCAGCGCGAATGGCGCATGCGGCGACCAGAGTGCTCGCGGGAAAAGATTAGTCTGAGCGCGGATCGGAGTACCGCCATCGAACGAGCCCTGTGTTTGGACGGAAGCGTATTCCGCGGGCGTTTGAATTTGCGCGACGATCTGCAACTTGCCTTCCTCGCCCGGCAGACCTTCGGGGAAAGTTACCGCCGCCGTGCCGTCATCGATGGTTTCCTCGGCGCCGAGCGTCATCAGCCCAAATCGGCGCTGAACAAAAAATCCGACGCGCGCGCCGGAGAGCGGTTTCCCGTCTAACATAACGGTCGCGACGATCATCTTTTTTCCTTCCTCGACGGAGGAGCTGATTGTGATCTTGGGTTGTGGTTTCGGGATCTCCTGCGCGACAGCCGAATTGCCGCTGACAAAAAAGACGGCGGCGATCACACATACCGCCGTGGCCAGGACCGGACCACGCGCGCCCGTGGTTGGCACAGACTTTATTTCAACTCCGATGCGCTCGGCTCCGAGTTCCTCGACACCTTCAACCGTTTCCCAGATCGAAATAATTGGAAACCACTTGGCGAAGAGCGTGAAGAGCAGCAGGAAAAACGCAAGCGCGCCGGCGCTCACCGTCCATTCAACCCACGTCGGAAAATATCGCGGCGTCGCGCCAGCCGCCGCCGCCGGGATGAACGTCGTCAGTAATGTAGGGATGATGATGAGGTAGCGCTTGATCCACATGCCGATGTTGATCAGCACTGCCGCGACGACGATCGGGACGATGGATTTCTTAGCCGGGATGGCCAGTAACACCGCGGGCACAAACAGACCGAGCACGACAAACGACCAAAACATCAGTCCATAAGAGCCAAAGCCCCCCATCAACGTGTCGATGAGCCGCTTGTCGGTACTCTCGGAAGTGTACCACACCGTCAGATATTCACTGAGCGTGAAATAGATGTAAAGCAGGTTCAGCGCGAAGAGCAGCGCGGCCAGGTTTCGGAAGTGACGATAAGTTAGATATTCTTCGAGCCCGTAAACTTTTCTGAACACCGCCATCGCGGTAATGATGGCCGCCGTTCCCGAGAAGATTGCGCCGATCACGAAATATGGACCGAAGATCGTGCTGTGCCAGCCGGGGCGCAGCGTCATTCCGAAAATCCACGACACGACGGTGTGCACCGATATCGCCACCGGAATGATAATGACCGCCATCGTGGCGAGTGCGCGCTCCAGATAACGGCGTTGCTCGGGCGCGCCCCGGTAGCCCAGTGAGAGAAATTTGTAGATTCGCGACCGCAGCGTCGGTTGTCCCGCAGAGGATGATGCGAGAATTCCGAGATCCGGTATCATCGCGACGTAGAGATAAAGGAGACTGCCGCAGATGTAGGTTGCGATCGAGCAGACATCCCACAGAATCGGCGAATTAAGCCGGCCGTGGATGATTACGTTCAAAATGCGGTCGGGCCGGCCCATGTCGATGATGACCTGGGGCGCTCCGACGATGAGCGCGAAGACCGTGATCGCCTCCGCCATGCGCGTGATCGAGCGTCGCCAGTCCGCATTGGTTACCCGCAGGATCGCCGAGATCAACGTGCCAGCGTGACTGACGCCGATGAAGAACACGAAGTTCGTCATATAGACGCCCCATGAGACGTACTCGCGCATCCCCGTCACGCGCAGGCCAAAGACGAGTTGGTAGCAATACGCCGACAATCCCGCCAGCGAGGTGACGATGAGCGCGCCCAACCAGATTCGCCCGGCACGCCCGAACGGTGCGAACGTTCCCAGCATTTTTTCGACAACGTGTTGTTGCAGTTCCACGCGTCAGTGTCGCTACGAAGTTTTGATTTCCGGCCCAGGGAATTTCCGGCTGCGTGGCGGCAAACAATAAACGCGCGGCTTTGTTCCCAGATCCTCCATGAACCGGTAAGCCGCACCGTCCTTAAGCATCTTCGACAATCGGACCGTTTCCCCGATGCCGTTGGTCACGGCATCTTCATTCTCATCGCCGAAATAGATCACGCCCATCGGACAGGCTGACGCGCACGCTGGCAGCTTGCCTTGCATCGCCATGTCCGGGCAGAAATCGCATTTCTCGACCGTGCCGATCCTTCTCGGATAGCCCTGCTCCGGTGAGTATGTCCGCGACGTTGCCTCCAGCGGATCTTCCGGCGGCGCCCAGTTGAAGCTGCGCGCGCCGTAAGGACAGGCCGCCATGCAAAACCGGCAGCCGATGCAACGATCGTTATCGATCAAGACGATACCGTCCTGTCGCTTAAACGTTGCATCGACCGGACAAACTTTTGTGCAAGGGGGGTTGTCGCAGTGGAAACATGGCTGAGGAAAGAAGTAGGGCGCGGTTTCTTCGGAATCCTTCATCCGCAGAACCTTGATCCACCGTCGGCCTTGTGGGATGAAATGCATTTTATTGCAGCCCTCCGTGCATTTGCCGCAGCCATCGCATTTCGCGAGGTCGATCACCATGATCCATTTCTTCCCGGGAACGCCGATGCGCGCGGCCGAGCCAGTCACCGGCATTGGAGTTTGCGCGCCGGCCATTACGTCGGCTTCGGCCACTTGAATTATTTTTCCGCCCACCGTCATCGCCGCGACGGTCTTGCCACACGACATGGGTTTCGTGGCGGCGGCGCTTGCCTTCTCAACGACCGCGATTCCTGCGACGGCGGCACCGGCCGCCATGGTCACGCTTCGCATGAAGTTGCGGCGCGACAGGCCGCCGCAGCTTTGGCATTCGCCTTTGTCCGCCGCATTTTTATTGTCGCAGTTGCTCATTGGAATGCTGGCCTGCGCCGGGCGGCATCGGTGTTTATTCATGTCCCAACAATCATCCTTGGCGCGAAAATGGGGTAACCGGTTCTTGCGAAATAGTTGTCGTTTATTGCTCGCATGTGTTTCAGCGGACCTCATCGAGTCGCAGATTCTGAGCGACTCTTCGCCAACGGACGGAGGGCGACCGAACCGTACGGGCCGCAGCCGTCGCCAGTTGCTCGGACGGTTCTTTAACGATTTGAGTAGCACGCCCGCGCTTTCCGCGTCGCGGGAGAATCGTTTCATGTAACGTCCGGGATAAATGACATCTGTCGAAATGTCGTCGCCCACTTTGTAAACAACCGTTGCCATATCAGTGCTCTCCGTTTCGCGGGTCGGTGATGACACCGGTAATCGCCGCGCGAGCAAGCGGTGTCGTGTTTGAAGGGGCACCAACTGACCATCGTAGCGAAGGATTTCGCGCGGATCTTTCTGCAAAACGCAATCAACGTCGAACTGCGAACCGTCGTCTGCCCAACCATTGAGGCCGACGAACGTGACGATCTCGAGATCACAGCCGTCGAAGTCGTCACGCATCGCAAGCTTGTAGCGACCCAGCGCGGCGCGATCCGCAGTCACAGATTCCGCATTGGCAGCTGCTCGCTGCAGGTCCCTTTGCACTATTGCTCATAGAGTTGCGAAGTGGCAAAAACTAAACGGATTTTGTTTGAAGATCGAACACTTGTAAAGAGCGCACGAGTAAAATCGGATTTCTCATCCATTTTTTGCACAGCGTGGGCTTGTGACATGAAACATTTTCAAAAAGCCGAATATCCCGCTCTGCATCCCTACGGAAAAGCTGCGCGTTTTTTCGGCTCCGTGATGAAGCCGACGGCAAATGCGATTTCGCTGATCCGCAGATTTGGATTCTGCAAGAGATCACGTGCTTTCTCGACGCGTGCGCGGGCGACGTAATCGACAAAATTTACACCCGTCACTTTTTTGAACTTTTCACTCAGATAATTCGGGCTGATGTTGACCGCCTTTGCCGCTTTCGTCAGCGAAAACTCTTCCTCGAAATGTTCATCGATGAAATTCCGTGCTTTCCAAATTTCCGCCGGCTCAGCCCGTTCCCGGCCTCGGGAGCTGAGCTGCCTGATCTGATTTGCGGGCTTCATCTTTACCACCCCGCAGGCAGCTAACCGCGATTGAGACGTGATGCTCTCCGTCCGTTGGCAATTACTCGCCTAATCTTGCTCGACAGAAGAAATTAGCGTGAAAAAATCGCAAGCCAGACAAACCTCGACGTGCGGTTCGCGCGCAAAGTGGTTCGGGCGCAATGGTGATGAAGGAAGCAAGCCTCGACGGAGCCAGTCAGTTCGAAGCAATCCGTGCTTACGTTCGCGGTCGGTAAAGAGCGAAGATCTCATCAATTTGCGCAAAAAACGGTTAGCTTTCAGCAAGAACCGCGAAATCGAAGAACTGTGAATTGCCTATGCTGACTCCTACATATTCATGTCTTCGATACAGTTCGAGCCCGCGCTCCCGTCCTCACGCATTGATGAACGCGCCGGAACCGCGTCGGCTTCTCGCCCTCCGGCACGGCTTACGAATCGTCAGCGTTTCCTAAACGCATGCCTCGGTCGTCCGGTGGATCGTCCACCGGTCTGGTTGATGCGCCAGGCCGGACGCGTGCTGCCGGAGTACCGCGCACTCAAGGAGAAGTTCTCCTTCCTCGAACTCGTTCAGACCCCGGAGCTGGCGGCCGAAGTAACGCTGCAACCGATTCGGCGTTTCGATTTCGATACAGCCATTCTATTCAGCGACATTCTCGTTGTCCCTGAAGCGCTCGGGCAGGGCTACCGATTTCGCGACCGCGGCGGCATCGAGATGGATTTCCACTTGCGTGACGCCGCTGGCGTCGCTCGCCTGACGACCGACGCCGTGACTGAGCGGCTCCAATATGTCGCGGCGGCTCTACCGTTGATCAAAAACGCTCTCGGCAATCGCACGGCGCTGCTCGGCTTCGCCGGATCGCCGTGGACCCTCGCCAATTTTATGTTGGAAGGCGGCAGCGCGAAGCAACACACGAAAGGCTACGAACTTTTTCGCGCCGATCGCGCTTTGTTCGATTCGCTATGCGAAAAACTGGTCGACGCGGTGACGATCTTTCTTCAGATGCAGATCGACGCCGGCGTGGATGCTGTCCAGATCTTCGACAGCCACGGCGGGTTCGCGCCTGCGGAATATTTCGATGCGCTGTCTGGTCGCTGGATCACTCGGATCGTTGAAAACCTCGCGGGCCGCGTTCCCGTGATCGTGTTTTCCAAAGGCGCGAATTTGAGCTGGAACGAGCTGGTTTCGACGGGTGCCAATGTTCTGGGCGTTGATTGGCACGTGCGGCTCGGCGAATTACGTAAACGCTTGCCGCGGCGCGTCGGCCTTCAAGGCAATCTGAATCCATCCTTACTCATCGACTCCACGCCGGAAGAAATCGCCGCGGGAACGACGCGCCTCCTGAGCGAGATGCGCGGAAGCAATGGCTACATCTTTAACCTCGGGCACGGCGTGCCGCCGACCGCCAGATTGGAATGCATCGAAAGTCTCGTCGCGACGGTACGAAGCTTCGTATGAAGGCGCTGCAGGTCGACCTCAATCTTGTTAAAAAGTACAACGTGCCCGGTCCGCGTTACACGTCCTATCCTCCCGCCACGGAATTTTCCGAGCAGTTTTCGGTCAGAAATTTGTTGGCCCAAATCCGCGCGAACAATCAGACGGAACGCGATCTTTCGCTCTATTTCCACGTGCCGTTTTGCCAGTCGCTTTGCTGGTATTGTGGCTGCACAACGGTCATCACGACACAGCAAAGTCAGAGCGCGAGGTATCTCACTTACCTGAAAAAGGAACTGGCGCTGATGGCGCCGCTGCTCAATCCGAGACGCAAAGTCGTCCAGCTTCATTTTGGCGGCGGCACGCCCACGTTCCTGACCCCGATTGAAATTCGCGCGCTCGGAAAAATGATTCACTCCCAATTCGCCTTCGCGCGAGACGCCGAAGCTGGAGTCGAAATCGATCCGCGGCACTTGACGCGCGACCATCTGACCGCGCTGCGCGAGATCGGGTTCAACCGCGCGTCCATCGGCGTGCAGGACAACAATCCGATTGTGCAAAAAGCCATTCACCGCATCCAGCCGTACGCGCTCACCAAAACAACCGTCGACTGGATTTGCGCCGCTGGATTCTCCTCGCTCAACATCGACTTGATCTACGGTCTGCCATATCAAACGCC
>DMCG01000209.1:9956-12980 GCA_003445855.1 Spartobacteria bacterium
CTCGCTGTTTTCAATTACGCGCACGTTCCGTGGATCAAACCAGCCCAGAAAATCCTGGAAGGCGGAGCGCTTCCTTCGCCGGAAATCAAATTGGAATTGCTAAAGCTGACCATCGAGAAGTTGACCTCGGAGGGTTACCTCTACATCGGCATGGACCACTTCGCCCGCGCCGATGACGAACTCGCCGTGGCGCAGCGACAGAAAAGCTTGCAGCGAAATTTCCAAGGCTACAGCACGCGAGGCGGCGTAGACATTTACGCTTTCGGCATGTCTTCCATCTCGCAGGCGGATGGCTGCTATTGGCAAAACCTCAAGGAGCTGCCTCGCTATTACGCCGCGCTGGATCAAGGAAAATTTCCGCTGGCAAAGGGTTATGTTCTCACGTCCGAGGACCGCATCCGTCACCAAACCATCATGCGGCTGATGTGTGATTTGGAGTTGGACTACGCAGCCATGTCCAAATTCCTCGAAGTGGATTTCGCCCAACACTTCGACGCTGAGTTGGATTCGCTGGACGACCTGGAGGCGGACGGATTGGTGTTGAAAACTCCCGGCGGTTTATTCGTGACTGACTTAGGCAGGCTGTTCATCCGCAACATCGCCATGTGTTTTGACCGTTACGCGCCGATGCGGAAGGAATCTCACTTTTCGAAAACAATATGAAATCCGTTGCCATCATCGGTGGCGGAATTACCGGACTGACCGCCGCGTTCCGGCTTCAGCAGAAAAATATTCCCGTGACGCTCTACGAAGCGGGTGATCGAGTCGGAGGCGTCATTCAATCCGTGCGCTGCGATGGTTACCTGGCGGAGTTTGGGCCGAACACGCTCCTGGAAACTTCGCCGAAGGTGGCGGCGCTCATTGACGATCTGGGTCTGAGCGATCGCCGGGTTTACTCGGACCCAACGGCAAAAAACCGTTATGTGGTTCGCGGCAAACGTCTGATTAAGATGCCCGAGTCGCCGCTCGGCTTTATTGCCACGCCGCTGTTTTCGCCGGTGGCAAAGCTGCGTTTGTTGCTCGAGCCATTCATTCAGCGACATGATAAGTCACGCGAGGAGAGTGTAGCGGGGTTCGTTCAACGGCGACTAGGCCGGGAATTTCTCGATCGTGCTGTCGACGCGCTCGTGGGTGGCATTTACGCCGGTGATCCGCAAAAGCTTTCCGTGTCGCAAGCCTTTCCCAAATTATGCGCGCTCGAAAAGGAATACGGTTCGCTTATCAAAGGCCAGGTCTTCGGCGCGCGGAAGCGGAAACGCAGTGGCGAAGTGGCGAAGCCGCACGCTAGGAAGTTTTCGTTTGATGAAGGCTTGCAGGTATTGACGGAAACGCTTTGCGCGAAATTGAAGGGCGAAGTTCGCATGCGCTGCCCGGTGACCGCGCTCACTCAGAGCGACAAAGCCTGGAACGTGAGGTGGCGCTCGCACGGAAACGAGGGCCAGACACCGCATTCGGCCATCGTGTATGCGGGCACAGCTTTCGGGCTCTCTAAAATTGAAATCGAGACGCGCGTTCCCGTGAACGTCTCTTCGTTCGCCGATATTCATTATCCGCCTGTGGCCAGCGTTGTTCTGGGTTTTCGACGGGAAGATGTCGCGCATCCGCTCGACGGTTTCGGGATGTTGATACCACGACTGGAGGGATTCCGAATTCTCGGTTCGATTTTTTCCTCGTCTTTATTTCCGAATCGCGCGCCCGCCGGACACGTTACGCTGACCAGCTACGTAGGTGGAACACGCTCGCCGGAGCTGGCGCACGAACGTGCAGAGGAATTGTGCCACATAGTCTATGAAGATTTGCGGGTGCTGCTGGGCATAAGGGGGAAGCCGACTTTCAAACATCACGTTCTGTTTCCGAAAGCAATTCCGCAGTACGAACTCGGGTACGGACAGTTCAGAAATCTAATGGCCGAGACGGAGATCGGAGCGCCCGGGCTGTTCCTCGCGGGCCATTATCGCGACGGCATCTCGGTGTCGGATTGCATCGTCGCAGGCAAACAGGTCGCCGAGCGAATTAAAAAATATCTGGTTGATGTGCCGGTCGAACGCGGCACGCGTCCGATTGAACCTCACGCCCGAGTGGCCGCATGAGTCAGCGCGCCGTCTTACTCGTTAACCTGGGCTCGCCAAATTCATCGAGCGTCAGCGGTGTCCGGAAATATTTGCGCGAGTTTCTCATGGACGGCCGCGTGCTCGACGCGCCCTACCCGGTCCGTTTCGGCATTGTGCATTTCATGATCTTGCCGTGGCGTCCGAAAAAATCCGCCGCGGCCTATGAGAAAATCTGGACAGCGGAAGGCTCACCCCTGCTGGTGACGAGCCGCAAAGTACAAGCCAGGTTACAGCAGCGCCTGGGCATGCCAGTCGAACTGGCAATGCGTTATCAAAACCCGTCGATCGACAAGGCGCTCGAAAAACTCCGCGCCGAAGGCGTAAAGAAGTTGCTCTTGATTCCAATGTTCCCGCATTACGCCATGTCGAGCTACGAAACCGCCGTGGCGCGCGTAGCGTCGCTGCTGACGAAAATCGCGCCGGAAATGTCGCTCAGCGTGATGGCTCCATTTTACGAGCACCCCGGTTACATCAAGGCTTTGGTTGGGAGCGCGGCTGATTATTTAAAACAACCGTACGATCATTTACTCTTCAGTTTTCACGGGATTCCCGAGAGGCACTTGCACAAGTCCGATCCGACCAGTTGCCATTGTTTGCTAAAAACCGAGTGTTGCGCCGGGACCAGTCCGGTCCACCACACATGTTACCGGGCACAATGCCTAAAGACGGCGCGGGCCTTTGCCAAATCAGCCGGTTTGCCGGACGATAAGTTTTCCATCGCTTTTCAATCGCGACTTGGGCGAGACCCGTGGCTCCAGCCTTACACCGATCACGTCCTCGAAACTTTGGCCAGAACCGGAACAAAGAAATTACTCGTGATTTGCCCAGCTTTTGTGGCTGACTGCCTTGAAACGCTGGAGGAAATTGGTATTCGTGGCCGGGAAAGTTTTCTCCAAGCCGGCGGCGAGGAACT
>DMCG01000078.1 GCA_003445855.1 Spartobacteria bacterium
ACAGTGGCAGAGATACGTGTTCGCCTTCTCGGAAGCTCTTTTCAACCATTCGGCCATTGGAAACGTATTTTATATAAAACGTCTTGACTTGACCAAAAATCGGGTCGCCACCTAGCTCACCGTTGTGCGCCCTAAAATCCAGCCGTCCGTTTTGAATCTTCGATTTCACAAGGTCTTTTACATCGCGCTGCGTTTGGCCTGCTCCATATGTGGCTTTCAATACCAAAAGTCCTCGTGTAAACGGCGATGTCGCACGCGGCACGTCCGAGGAAACATCCGGTAAAGTTTGCCCGACTTCGAATCCGTCCGCTAACCGCAACTTCGGCTTTATTTCCGCGATTGATAAGCCAACTGAAGGTTTTCTCAGCGTGAGAGAGAAAGCATCTTCGTCGTATGCGAACCAGAAGTAATCACCCTCCTCTTTTGTGAATGTAACAGAATATCCAGCGGGCGAAGCAAACACGGAGCCCGGCTTTGTGGGTCGACCGTTAACACGGAGTATTCGTATATCGTTGAGCACACTGCGATCCATCCAAATATCGTCGACAAAAGCTTTGACTTCCGCGACTATCCCGTCGCGCCTAGCCTGCTCTGCGGCGGCACGCTCCATATTTGCAGCACGTCGTGCCTCTCTTGTCTCCGAGCGCGTAGAGAGATCACCAGCGACTTTCTCACGCTGTTCTTGCTGCAACGCTGCCAGCCGCTCACGTTCTGCTGCGATTTTCGCGGCTTCTTCTTGTGCTCGTTCTTCCTTCTCTGTCTCGGAAAGCGGTTTGTTGCAGCTGCACAAAGAAGCGAACAAAAGCAATGACGCGAACAATTGGGCCATCCTCAGCATAATTTAAGATTTTGGTCGAAAGTGTGAATCAGTTCGACTCTCGTATCGAGAGTTGGCTCGAATAGCAAGGCGAAAGCGCCCCAACGGCCCCCCGGTAACAAGTCTTTTGATTGGCGCCGTAACCGCGATTCATCGGGTGCACTTCGACCTGCACGCGTTCGAGCGCGCGCGCGATGGCGACAGTCTCATCCTGGCTTGCGTCATCCACCACGATGATAAGATCGACAATTCCCTGCGCCATCACTTCATCGTAAGTCCGGCGCAACGTGCGCGCGGCGTTATAGGCCGGCATCACTACTACAATCTTCTGGCCGTTTAACATCGTTGTAGTCGAATATGCGTTCGAACCGCGCCTTGCAACCGTCATGATCATTTTTCACGATCCGCAGTGTGTGGAATATTCCAGCGCTGAACATCCGGAGCGACCGGTGCGGATTACCCGCACCGTAGCGCTCCTGAAAGATCGACATCCAAATTGGGAATGGCGCCAGCCGCGGGCCGCGAGCGACGCAGAATTATTGCGCGCACATTCGCGCGAACATATCGAGCAGATTGCAAAGGCGGCCGAAGATTTCGATCTCGATACACCAGCGCATCCAAACATCGACAAGTACGCAAGGAAGTCCGCCGGCGCGGCCATTGAGGCGGCCCGGGCGACCTTGCGCGGAGAGCGCGCGTTCAGTTTGATGCGCCCACCCGGTCATCACGCCACGCGCAACCGCGCGATGGGCTTTTGTTATTTCAACAACATCGCAATTGCCGCGCTTGATGCGCTTGCTGTAGCCGGCGTCGCTGACGCTGGGCCGCGGTCAACGACCGCGGCTACAACGAAAATTGTCGCCGATCGGGTCGCGATTTGGGATTTCGACGCACACCATGGCAATGGCACCGAGGAAATCGTCGCGCCCAATCCGAAAATCGCATTCGCCTCGATTCATCAATCACCGGCTTATCCCGGCACCGGCCTCACTTCCTTCGCCAACATCGACAACTACCCCATCGCGCCGAACACGCCACGAAGCGAACATGTCGATGTTGCGGAACGCGCACTGCAAAAGCTCTTAAAGTTTAAGCCCGATCTGTTGCTCGTTTCCGCCGGCTTCGATGCTTATTCAGGCGATCCGCTCGTGCAAATGACGCTCGAACAGGAGGATTTCGGCAGATTCGGCGAATGGCTGCGCAAGATCGACATACCCACTGCCGCGATTTTGGAAGGCGGTTACAGCGACGAATTGCCGGAACTAATCGATGCTTTCATAACCAGCTGGACTTCAGAATAAATGGAGGCCGATCGGGATCGAACAGCAACTATCACTCGCAGGAAGTAGAAAGCTCACGTTCCGCTACCGCTTCCCTCGCCGAAGCATCACTGCGCTCAATGGTTTGCATGGACTTCCTTTTCCATGTCGATCGTCCCAATCAGCTGGGCTGCTGCATTTTCAATGTCGTAATATTTGTATTGGCCAGCCCTGCTTTTCACAGCGAGCACGGCACAACGATGGACATTTCTTAAATCGCCGTAGGGAAATTTATACCTTCCTTTAGTCGCCTCGGCCTTGTCCTCATCGATTCCCAAATGCCATTTCGCGTACTCGTCGAACCCATGCAGCCGAATGAATTCATTCTCTTCCTCTGTGGAAGGTTGGTGTTGGCTCCACGCATCCCTCTTGTCCACTATCACATGTCCTTCCTTGATAAGTTTATTCGAGTACTCGAACGCTATCCTGTTTAGTTTTACTGCATGAGTTGCTCCTCCCCGAGATAAGCGTGCCGTTGTTCCTGTTCGCTCTTTTGAACTCAGGACTACCTTGCCAACTGTTGGTAAAGCCGCACAGAGAAATGCGGAGCCTGCGACAAAGAAAACAGTCACCACTTTTTGAGTTCTCGCTGTCATCAGGCCTGCGGGGTCGGATATTGCAAAATGAAGACGAGCTGCTCAACTCAATTCCGCGAGCGCGATCCTTTGTGGGAAGACGGGCAATTGAGGATCGCACGCGCATAACATTCTTGAAATTTTGCTCGTCTGTGGCGATTTCTCTGCCGTCGGTGAATAGTTCACCGAAATCGGGCCGTAGCACAGCTTGGTAGTGCGCTTGAATGGGGTTCAAGAGGTCGCGGGTTCAAATCCCG
>DMCG01000146.1 GCA_003445855.1 Spartobacteria bacterium
CTCAGAGTCGATCGTCGGCAGCGTCAGATGTGTATAAGAGACATATGGGAATCTGGGAACGCATGAACGAGACGTTCATGAAAAAGCTCGGGCGTGAATTCAATTTCGATCCGCCGCGCGAGCACGGGAGCGATACCGTGGAGACGATCAAGCAAATGCATCGCGGCGCGATTCGCGTGTTTATTGCCATGGGCGGCAATTTCCTTTCGGCCTCGCCGGACACGGAATTTACGGCAAAGGCTCTGCAGAAGTGCCGATTAACCGCACACGTCTCGACCAAGCTCAACCGCTCTCACCTAATCACGGGAGAGATGGCGCTGATCTTGCCATGCCTTGGGCGCTCTGAAATCGACCGACAAGCGACGGGCGAGCAATTCGTCACCGTCGAGGACTCGATGGGAATCATCAATCCGTCGCGCGGCGTGCTCGAGCCGGCGAGCGACCAGCTCCGCAGCGAGCCGGCGATTATCGCCGGACTGGCGCGGGCGACGTTAGGCGATCGTAGCTTGGTCGATTGGGAGGGATTGGTTTCCGATTACAATCGGATCCGCGATCACATCGAGCATGTCATTCCTGGCTTTGAGCGTTTCAATGAGCGAATCGCTCAAGATGTTTTCTATCTGCCGAACGCCGCGCGTGATCACCGAAAGTTCAATAACGAAAGCGGCAAAGCGCTTTTCACTGTGCACCCGATCCCGCGCAACGAACTGGGCCCGGGAAAATTCATCCTGATGACGATCCGATCACACGATCAGTTCAACACCCACATCTACGGATTGGACGATCGGTATCGGGGTATCTACAACGGACGCCGCGTGCTCTTCATGAATCCGGAAGACGTGAAGGAGGCGGGATTGACTCAAGGACAAATTGTCAATCTTACGAGTCATTTCGGAGAGGGCGAGAAACGGTACGCGTGTCACTTCCAGATCGCGCCATATCCGATCGCGCGCGGCTGCACCGCGACTTATTTCCCGGAAGGAAACGTGCTGGTGCCGATCAACAGCGTGGCGGAACGGTCGAACACGCCGACGAGCAAGTTTGTTGTGATCAGTATCGCGCCGGCGGCGGATGACCGGGTAGCAGTGGAGGAAATCCGATCGGCTGTGAGCGAGTCAGTCTAGGAAAGAGCGACGCGTTCAATGTGCGAATAGACATTGAACGACGGTGGTCGGAGAAAACCAACGAGGGTCTGGTTGCTTTCACGAGCAAACTCCATCGCCAAAGTCGAAGGCGCGGAGACCGACGCCACGATTGGAATCCCGGCCGAAAGCGCCTTTTGCATGATTTCGAAAGAGGCGCGGCCGCTAACGAGAAGAACATGTCGATCTAACGGAAGTTGTCCGTCGAGAAAAGCGCGCCCAACCGTCTTGTCGACCGCGTTGTGGCGGCCGATGTCTTCGCGGACAACCTTTGGCTCGCCGCTCAAATTAAAAATGCCGGCAGCATGAATTCCGCCGGTGCGCGCAAACTCGCCCTGGAGATTTCTCAAGAGCGGCGGCAGCGAAAGCAGAATTTCGATGTCGATCCGTACATCTTTCGCCGAAGTAATTGCAGGAAAATTTTGTCGAATCGCGGCAATGCTTTCTTTTCCGCAGATGCCGCAACTGCTTGAGATTGTTCCGAACCGTTTCACTGATCCGAGTTTCACTTTCACACCTTCCGCTAGTTCAACCGTGATGATGTTTTCGCGATTACGCGATTCGGCCGGCCGCGAGAACTGATCGATCTCCGCGCGCGTTCTCACGATCCCTTCCGAAACGAGGAAGCCGGCGGCGAGTTCTTCATCGTGGCCAGGCGTTCGCATGGTGGTGGCAAGAGTTTTGCGCGCGATGCGAATCTCGAGCGGTTCTTCGACGGTGAGATCGTCACGATGATATTCGAGTGAGCCGTCTCCTTTTCGCCGGATGATCTGCCCCGAACCGATGCCGTGTTCTTTCACTGAATTCATGGCGATGGTATCATGACACCGGTGGAAATCTGTCACCTTTACATTTCATCGGGCCACAATTTTTTCGGCCATCATGGACGCGCACCGGACGATTATCCGGCAATTGAGGTTTCGTCGATTGAATGTGTGGCTGGGCATGGCATTCGGGGCGATCGCTTTTTCGATTACCAGGAAGATTACAAAGGGCAGATCACATTTTTCTCGCTCGAAGTTTTCGATGAGCTCTGCGGCGCGCTCGAAGTCCAGGGTTGCCCGCCCGCTTTAGTGCGCCGCAACGTGATGACGCGCCATGTCGATCTTAACGAACTGATCGACCAGGATTTTGAGGTTCAGGGCGTTCGCTTTCGCGGAACGGGGGAGTGCCGACCATGTTACTGGATGGATCGCGCAATTGCTCCCGGCGCGGAGAAATTTCTCAAGGGTCGTGGCGGTTTGCGTGCGCGCATTCTTACGGACGGCACGTTGCGTTCGACCGCACGCATACCTGAAACCGTTGGATGAGAATGAGCGCGGTGCTGCTCGCCGGGGGCGAATCACGTCGCATGGGGCGCGACAAAGCCACTCTAGACTGGCGCGGCTGGCCGCTGTGGGAATGGCAGATTGAAAAATTGCGCGCCTTGCGTCCTGAAAAGATTTTGCTTTCTGCACGGTCGGACGTGCCGTGGCGGCCCGTTGACGTGGAAGTTCTGTTGGATCCTCCTCCTTCGCGAGGACCGCTTACCGGTTTGGCGGCGGCGCTCGCCTCGATTGAAACGGATCATCTACTCGCCTTGGCGGTCGACATGCCCTTCATGACGACTGAACATCTGCGTCTTCTGTGCAGTCTCGCTACGGAGGGAATGGGAGTGATTCCAACGATTGATGGAAACGCAGAGCCGTTGGGCGCAATTTATCCCAGAGGAGCTCGAGGAGTGTTTCAAAAAGCGCTGCAAGGCGACAATTTTTCCCTGCAACCGATCGTGCGGAAGTTAGTCGCTCTTAATATGCTGAGAGAAATGCCGGTCGCAGGTCCGGCACGCGAATTTTACAAGAACATCAACGAAGCGCGCGACATCGATTGAGGCGTTAGGCGCCATCGTTGCCGATGGCTTCGACGGGGCAACCTTCCATCGCTTCCTTGCAAAGCGCTTCCTCTTCAGGCGATTCAGCTTGCTTGTAAACATAAGAGTGACCGCCGTCATCGTTGCGTTTGAAATTGGC
>DMCG01000138.1:0-736 GCA_003445855.1 Spartobacteria bacterium
AAACATGCGCGACTTCTTACTCAGGATTTTGCGTTTGTCACGCGGGAACCGCGGCCGCAGCACGTGACCCGCCGAAATTGAATTTCGGCCACCACGGCACAAGCGAGGAGAGCGAGACATAGAGAAAGCCACTCTGGAACATGAGCAGGAACGGTATCGAGAGGAATTGCCGATGAACAAGCGCGAACCAAATGAAGTAGCTGAAATAAATCGCGAAAGCCATCTCGGCGATTGGCAATGCTGATTTGAGCGGCCGGTATTTGCAGGCCCGCCAGGGCTGCGATTTGTGCTCGATGCCGTACTTCGGCGTTCGGGTGAAGTCGGATTTGTGATTAAAGAGAGCTTCCAAGACGGCGAGCGCGTTGTTGAGGGAGAGGCCGATGCCGAGCGCGAGCAAACAGGGGAGGAAAAGAATTTCCTTCATCCAGGTGCGCGGGTGGAGCTCGCGCTGCGCGCAAATGTAGAATACCGCCACCGATACCGACGCCGCGAGGAAGATGGGGATGTCGATCAAAAGCGTCCGCAACCAGCCGGCCTGCGGCCCGCCGACGGAGGGATGCAGGAGCACGCACAAGCAAGCAAGAAGCAAATAAGCGAAGTTCGACATCAAGTGAACTGTGGCCTCGAGTTTAATGGGAAACGGCAACTTGCTGCGCCAAATGCTGGGCAATAGTTTCTTGCATGTCTGGATCGATCCCTTGGTCCAGCGATGCTGCTGCGATTTGAAACCGTTCAT
>DMCG01000138.1:1083-7444 GCA_003445855.1 Spartobacteria bacterium
TGCTGCCAGCCGCCCGCTTCCTCGATGCAGGCGCGTCGCCAGAGACCGGCCGTGCCATTGAAATTAAAAAAGCGTCCGCTCCGGCTGCGCGCGGTTTGTTCCAGAAGCAGATGTCCATCCAGAAACATCGCCTGCGCGCGCGTGAGCAATGAATAGCTGCGATTTAAATGTCCCCAACGCGTCTGGATCATGCCGACTTTCGGATCGGTGAAAAAATCAACGGTGCGCCTGAGCAAGTCCGGCTGCGCAACAAAATCGGCGTCGAGAATACAGACAAACTCGCCTTCGGCGGACTCGAGTCCTGCGGCGAGAGCACCCGCTTTGAAACCAGTGCGATCGACGCGATGGATGAGCTGGACGTTGAAGCCGCGCCGGCGCAATTCGTCCGCGCAGGAGGAGGTCAGCTCCCGCGTATCATCGGTCGAATCATCCAGCACCTGAATTTGGAGAAGTTGCCGCGGGTAGTCCAATTCGCTGACGGAGCGAAGCAAACGCTCGACCACGTAAACTTCGTTAAAGATCGGCAATTGCATCGTCACCTTCGGCAGTTGTTCAAATCGCCGGGCCGGGATGGCTTCGCGCTTCCTGTTTTTGAGAAACAGGTAGATGATGAAATACCGATGGATGCCATAGG
The DNA here is from genome assembly GCA_003445855.1 of Spartobacteria bacterium. Lineage (GTDB taxonomy): Bacteria > Verrucomicrobiota > Verrucomicrobiia > Chthoniobacterales > UBA10450 > UBA10450. The sequence continues at coordinate 1,718 of DMCG01000138.1, forward strand.
CCGAAAGACCGATGAGCACACTCAGATAGCAGATCGTCCAGACAATGTGAGCGAGGCTTCCTTGCATGTGGCTTTCAGGAGCTGCCGTTGGTTGAGGCAGCAAGGGCGACATGATGCCGCTTCCGGCGCGTGCGTCAAATCAAAAATGCCGCTTTTGCCTCTGGAAAAGGAGCTGGGAGAGAAGACGAGCTGGCGTAGAAAAGATGTTAAAAACAACCGCTCTTCGGCGCGCTGCTTGAGCAAAGGAACGGATTTCTCATTGTCGATCTTTCCCAAGCGGGCCAGCCACGAGCAAAAGTCCTGATCGTTGGAGGGTTCATGCGGAAAGGCGCGAATTAAATTTTCGCGCTTTGCGAATCGAGCAGGCGAGCACAGCCCGGACATTCACCTTGCCTGAGGTGGCGGGCGGGTTAATTGGTGATAAGCCGATTTTTGCTGTCAACCGAATGCAATTGCGAGACAAACTGCGGAAGCGGAAACGCGACCGTTTTCAACGATTTAATATCGTCTTTCCCATCCTTCTGGCCGGATGGGCGCCATCGATCTTAACACTCGTCGTTTCCTACACGATCCTGACGAATACTCTGGAATCGAAAATCCTGCGGGATCGGCAGACCTTTATTCAATTGATCGCCCATCTGGTGGGCGACGATCTTGGCCGGACCAGCGGTATCATCGAGTATTATCAGACTCTGCCGGACGTCGCGAAACTTCTGACCGGTCCGAATGCGCAGTTCGCCGCGCAACTGTGGCTTGGATCGACATTTTATTCGCACCCGCGCATTGACGGAATGTTTATTACCACACCTGACGGCCAGCTGATCGCGTCGCTTCCCTACAGTCCCGAGATGATCGGCAAGGACTTCGGCTCCGACCATTGGCGGGAACAGGCCAAGGTGTCGAAAGGAGCCTTTGTCTCGGCCGTGTATCCTCGTTTGCAAGATAAACGCATGGCGACCGACATCGTCGGCGCGGTGCGGGCGCCGGATGGGATGATCGTCGGTTATCTCGGAGTCTCGGTGTTAGTGGAAAGAATGGGGCGGCGTTTGTCCGCGATTGAATTTGCGGACCAGTCCATTTGCCAGGTTCTGGATCAAAACGGAAGCGCGCTCTTTGGCACTGATTTCCGGCCTAGTTCAAGCGCCGAGTTGCTGAAAGCCGGGACTTTGAGGAATGACATCAACATGAACAAGGCCGGGCATTTCGAGCGGCACGGTAATCTTTATTCTTTCAGCCCGGTGGAATCGACCGGCTGGGTGGCGGTGGTGACGCAGCCTAAAGCCGTCGCCTACAAACCTGTGCACGATCTGCTCAACAAGATGAACATTCTTGTCGGCTGGCTGCTCCTCGGCACAGCCTTCGGCGCCTGGGGCGCAAACAAACTTTATCGGCGCCAGACCGAAGCCACGCGGCGCATCGAACGCGAAGTTATTTTCAACGAAAAAATTCTCGCGAACGTGCCGAGTGGCATTGCTCTTGTCGATCCGGTTTCGCGACGTTTTCTTCAGGCTAACGAGGCGTTCGCTCAGATGGCGCAACGTTTTGGAAATCTGTCACCCGGCCGCGACATCACCGAAGCATCCTACGACGATGTAAAGATTGCTCCCTCTGAAGCGATCGAGAAAGTCCTCTCTTTTGGGACACCGTTTCAACTGGTCGAGCAACCGTTCAAGGACAAAACAGGCATCACGCATTTTGTGAGCATCAGCCTGCTTCGCTTGCAAGGCTCGCAACAAACCGTTCAAGGCGTGCTTTATCTCCTCGAGGACAAGACCCGCGACGTCACACTGCGCCAGGAACTGATTGACGCAAATGCGGCCAAAGATCAATTCCTCGCGCTGCTCTCTCACGAGCTGCGCAATCCTCTCTCTCCTGTCATTGCCATGGTTGGCGAATTGGAGGCGAGCATTCCCGATTCCCCTTCGGCCCGGGAAGCGCTCGAGGTAATCCGGCGCAATGTCGAGCTGGAAGCGCGGCTGATTGACGACTTACTTGATGTGACGCGGATCGCTAGAGGCAAGCTGCAGTTAAGTTTTGAGATTATTTGTGTCGCTGAAATCCTGCAGCGAGCCTGCGAAATTTGTCGCGAAGATATCGCCAGTAAACATCTCGACGTGAAATTTCGACTCCGCGCCAAAAACACGCACGTCCGAGGAGATCCGGCGCGTTTGCAGCAGGTCTTTTGGAACCTCATCAAGAACAGCGTCAAATTTACGCCGGCCGAAGGCCGCATCACGATCGAAACGCTTAATCCGACTCAAGAAGAAATTGAAATTCGAATCTCGGACACCGGCATCGGGATCGAGCAGGAAAAGATCGACAAGATCTTTAATGCCTTCGAGCAGGGTCAAAGCTCGATCACTCGCCGCTTCGGCGGTCTCGGTCTTGGTCTCGCCATCTCGAAAGCCATGGTCGACGCGCATGAAGGAAAAATTCGCGTGGAAAGTCCGGGCAAAGATCGAGGTTCGACCTTTGCCCTAAAGTTGAAGACCGTTCCCGCTCCGATCAGCACCAGCGACGGGGCGGACAAGAACGGGCCCGCCGTCGCAGAAAAACAACGGGACACATCCGGGCAGCGGCGCGTTCTCGTGGTCGACGATCATCAGGATACCTGTCATGGGATGAAAATGATGCTCGAGCGCCGCGGTTACCAGATCACGCTCGCGCATTCGGCTGCACAAGCAGTGGAAAAAGCGCGCGCACAAGATTTCGATCTGCTCATTAGCGACATTGGCCTGCCCGACCGCAGCGGCTACGAACTCATGCGCGAACTCGGAGCGAGCAAAGGCCTGCGCGGCATCGCGCTCAGTGGTTTCGGAATGGAACAAGATGTGACCAAGGCGCGAGCGGCCGGATTCTCGGAGCATCTGACCAAGCCGATCAATTTTGAGCGCCTGGAACGGGCAATTCAAAATTTACTCGAACCGGCTTCCGAATCGTGAGGGCGGCCGCGTTGTGGGCGCCGGCGCGCCTATTCGCCGTTGCGGCTGTCAGAGGCCGCGTTCTGCTGCCGTTCGGAAGCTTCCTTTAATTCCCGCGAAAGTTTCTCAACCCGCTGGCGCATGATTTTGCCAGCCTTGAACTTCACAGTAACTCGCGGCGGAATGACGAAACTACTGCCTGGCTGGTTCGGGTTTCGTCCCACGCGCGGCTTTGTAAGCCGCGGTTGAAAAACACCGAAGTTACGCAGCTCGACGGCCACATTATTGGCCAAACTGTCGGTAATTTTATCCAGCGTCCGCTGGACCACGTCGAAAACTTCGTGTTGAACCATTCCGGTTTGGTTGCTGATCGCGACGACAATGTCGCGCTTGGTAAGTTTTGCCATATCCACAAAAGTATCGCTCGCCATGGCCAAATTGGCGGCAAAATTAAACAAAAAAAGGGAAATTGTTTCGGCTCTAAGCTGCTGAGTGAGAAGAGGCTCGCCGCGGCGAGCCTGAGTCAGTGGGCCGCGGCGGGACGCCGAAAAAGCCGGCTCAAATGATAAGCAACCCCCGTTTGCCCCGCCAATTCCTTCCGGCGCGCCTTCAACTGACCCTGCACGACCCCCAGCTTCGTGAAAACTGCGTTCCATTCATTCTCCAGCCGGCGGACTTCGTCGTTCGATAACTCACGGACGCCGCGAACGGAAGCGCTTCGCTGCAACACGTTCATCATTTTGCCCGACAGCTCACCAAGAATGTTCAGTTTCCTGAAAACATGTTCCGTCTCTTGCAAGAGATGGGCGCGAGTTTCGGTAAATTGGCGCTCCTGCTCGACCGAGATGATCGGTTTGGTCTTATCGAGCCCGTAAGTAATGAAGTCATGCAGCTTTTTCCAGTTATCCACCTGGAGCGTGAGCAGACGAAGCTTGGTCTCGAGCTCTTTATCCCTCATGATTATGACTGCAGGCTGACGAGTTCGAGCGTCTCGTCGAGTTTTTGCAGATTGTCGATCAACAGATGCGCCCAGGGGCGATCGACTGTTTGCACCTGGCTAATAATCCCTTCCTCAAAGTAAAACCGGCCTTGTCGCCACCGGAAGATTTCCGCCACCGCGGCTTCACCTTCGAGTGATCCAAAGAGCGCATGACGTATCGACCCATGCTGAAGATAAATTTCGCTGTTGCCGCGGCCGGACTTGAATGTGAAACGTCCGCTCCTCTGGCTCAAGCAGCTCATCTGTAGAATTTCCGCTGCCGAAAATTGATTCAAATTGCCGATGAGCGAATGGCAGGGATCGATCCCCTCAGCCGGCGTCCCTGATGGTCGCTCGAGCGAACGCACAAAATTCTTCAGGGTCCTCTTCAGTCGGCGTTCGCTCTGCTTGCTAAAGATGAGAGCGATGTTCTGCTGCTCCGCCGCGGCGATCCCTCCGGTTCGGGCCCTGTCCGGCACCAGGCAAATGGTCTTGAGCGAAGGAAAATGCTGCCGGGCGTTCGTCGCCTGTTCCACCGCCAGCGCCGATTCCCCTTCCACGACAAAAGCATCGAAATTCTCGCCCAGAAGAATCGATACAGCTTCGGAAAGCGTTCGCACAATGTGCGTTTCCACCTCTTCCATCGTGTCGAAAATGGCGAGAGCTTTGTCCTGGAAGACTGGGTCTGCGTTTAGGATGAGGAGCCGAGTTTCCACAATTGCAATAGAGGGCGTGAAAAGCCATTAGAGCAGGAACCTTGCCCGAAACCCTAGCGAAAAGCTGTCAGCCGTTACTTTCGCCAATCTTTTCGTGGGGGCGGCGCGGCATAGTCATCCGGCGCGATCTCGTGCGCGGTTCGGAAATGCACCTTTGCCACCTCACGCAGTATCTGCGGCCCGTTCATTTTCACGAGCTTTTCCGCCGTCTCCTTCACACTGGCCGATGCTCCGCGCTGCAAACGCAAACCGAGCGTTTTACCGTGGCGCTCCAGCCAAGAGATAAATGCTTCGCGCGCCAGGATCGACGCCGCCGCCACCGCGATGTCCGACTCCGCTTTCGTCCGCTGTTCGATGTGGATCTTGCGGCCGTGTCGCAAAAGCGATTGCTCGATCACGCGCGCATCCGCAAATTGGTCCGACAACGCGCGCGGACAATCCGGTTTTTTGGCCAGCAGATTTTCGATGACACGAGCGTGCCCCCAGCCGAGCAGACTGTTCAGGTTCCCGAACTTCTCATAAAGCTCGTTGTATTTTTCAGGACCGATCAGCACCGTCTCGATCAAGCTGCCGGCGGTTTTCCGAATGGTTTGGCCAAGCACACGAATGCGCGCATCCGAGCCGATCCGTTTGCTGTCCTGAACGCCCGCGTCCAGAAGTTTGCGCGCGATCCCACGGTCGACATACACGCCTGCAATGACCAGCGGTCCGAAAAAATCGCCCTTCCCGCTTTCATCCACGCCGAAATGCGGCTCGAACATCTTCGGCGAATGCACTTCTTCATAGCCAAGTTTCGCCTCGCCGAGAATTTTCGGCTCCAGCTCAAACTGCACGAACTCTTCCACCCCCTTGCCTTGCACGAGAACTTTTGGACCCTTCTCGTAAACCGCGACGCTCAGCTTATTTTTCTGCGCGAAAAAAATCGTGTACTGCTTCGGAGAAAATTGAAAACCAAGTTCGTCGAGCAAGGCACGGAATTTCGTTGTTTGTTCGTTCGTAAGCGTGTGTGTGTAGGAATTCATTTCACCCAGCCGAAAACGTCCAACGTTCAACTTCCAACGCTCAACGTTCAATGATGTTCTGCATTCAACGTTGGACGTTGGACGTTGGA
>DMCG01000138.1:7750-13364 GCA_003445855.1 Spartobacteria bacterium
ACGTTTGCTTCAGCTTGATCTCGCCACAACGTATTCGCACCTTCCGCCGCGCTCTCCTCCGCTGGTACCGTCGCCGCGGCCGCGACCTGCCATGGCGGCGCACCCGCGACCCCTACGCGGTCCTGGTATCCGAGTTCATGCTTCAGCAAACCCAGGTCGCCACTGTCCTCCCTTATTATAATGAGTGGCTGCGCCGGTTCCCCGACTTCTCCACCCTGGCGCGTGCTTCGGAATCGAACGTTCTCCACGCCTGGCAGGGGCTGGGTTACTACGCACGAGCGCGCAATCTGCATGCTCTCGCAAAAATCGTCATCCGTAAGCATGGCGAAGTGCTGCCGGACAAGATCGACAATCTTCGCGCGCTTCCGGGCGTCGGCCGCTACACGGCGAACGCCGTCGCGACATTTGCGTTCGATCGATCCGTTCCACTGGTCGAAGCAAACATCGCGCGCGTCATCGCGCGCTTGTTCGACGTACGCGATCCGATCGATTCAACCAGAGGCCGCGAAACAATTTGGCGTTACGCGATCGATCTTCTCCCGGCGCGCGGAGCAGCATCGCATAATTCCGCTCTCATGGACCTCGGCGCGCTCGTCTGCACGGCACGCGTGCCGAAGTGTGGAATTTGTCCGGTAAAGAAATTTTGCCACGCGCAGAATCCGGAAACTCTCCCCATCAAAAAACTCCGGCCGCCGCCAAAAGAGCTCACCGAAGCGCACGCTTTCACCTTCCATCGCAATCGAATTCTGCTCGAGCAATCGACCGGGCGCTGGCGCGGCATGTGGATTCTTCCCCGGGCAAGATCGACAAGCAGCAGCAGCCCCGTTTACATGTCGATCTTTCCTTTCACGAACCACCGCATCACCTTGAAAATTTTCGCGCACCCGCCGCCTCGCGTGCGGACGGAAGCGCAACGTTGGTTCTCAATCGCTCAGCTCGCCTCGATTCCACTGCCGTCACCACATCGCCGCGCCATTGAGCAACTTCTCGCCCGGCGACTACAAAAGCTTTGCAGCACCTTTGCCCCAGCCTAACTTCGTTTGGCATGAGCGAGACCGAAAAAAATGCCGGCGGCCCCGTGGTTTCGACAGAAAAAGAATTGAAATATGCGTAGCATGACCGGCTATGGCCGCGCCGAGACCGATCACGGCGGGGCAAAGTTTAGCGTCGAACTCAATTCGGTGAACCGGAAACAGAGCGACATCGTGGTCAATCTCCCCCGCGATCTGGCCGAGCTCGAGCCGCGCATCCGCCAGACGATCAATGAAAATATTTCGCGCGGCCGGACGAACGTTGTCGTGACTTTTCACGACAGTCAAAACGGCGCGCGCAACCTCGCCCTCGATACGGAGCTGGCGCGCTCGTATCACGAAGCCATGCGCGCATTGCAAAAGGAATTGGACGCACCGGGCGAGATCACCATCGGCGCCATTCTGCAAGCTCCGGGCGTGATGCGTTTTCCGGAACAAACAGTGAGCGCACAGGAAGCATGGCCCGCCATCGATCGCGCGCTCCGCGCCGCTCTCGCCGATTTAATCAAGATGCGCGAACGCGAAGGGAGACATCTCGCCAAAGACTTGATCCATCGGCTCAAGGCGATGCGGAAACAACTCAAGGAAATCCGCGCGCTCCACCCCGAGGTGGTGAAAAGATATCGTGCCGCGCTCCTCGATCGCATTCAAAAAGCCGGACTGCCGATCGCGCCCGACGACGAACGTCTCATGAAGGAAATTTCCTTTTTCGCCGACCGCGCCGACATCTCGGAGGAATTGACGCGTCTGGAAAGTCATCTCGCGCAGTTCGCGCATCATCTGCGCAAAAACGAACCGGTCGGCCGGACGCTTGAATTCATCATCCAGGAAATTTTTCGCGAGCTCAATACCCTCGGCGCCAAGGGAAACGATGCCGCCATCTCGCAGCGCGTCGTCGCCGGCAAGGCGGAGTTGGAGAAAATCCGCGAGCAAGTCCAGAACCTTGAATAAACAGTTCAGCCGTTACGGAATTCTCTTCGTCATTTCCGCGCCCTCCGGCGCGGGCAAAACGACGCTCTGCGACGCGCTGCGGCAAACACCGGACTTCGTTTATTCCGTTTCGTGCACAACTCGCCCCGAGCGCGCCGGCGAAATTGAAGGTGAAGATTATCAATTTGTGCTCGAAGCCGATTTTCTCGCGCGCGCAAAAGCGGGCGACTTTTTGGAACATGCAAAGGTACACGGCCATTATTACGGCACCCTGCTGAAGCCGATCATCAGCAATTTGAAAGATGGCGTTGATGTTTTGATCGATATCGACACGCAAGGCGCGGCCACGATTCGAAATTGCAAAGATGAATTCGTTCGCCAGGCGCTCACCGACGTTTTCATCATGCCGCCCGACCTCGAAGAACTCCGCCGCCGCCTGACCAAACGCGGAACGGAAACCGAAACGCAAATTGAAGTGCGTCTCGTTACCGCGGCGCGCGAAATGGAATTGTGGCGCGACTATCGCTACACCATCATCAGTCGCTCGGTCGAAGAAGATTTGCTAAAATTTCGCCACATCATGGGCGCGGAACGTTATTTGAGCCGGCGCCTCGTCCAAAAGTAACTCCGAAATGATTCGCGAGTAATTGTCGATCTTTCATGGAAAAAGATTTCAAACGCAGAAGCGATAAAATGAGCGCGCGAAAAGTCGTGCGCATTCGGCCCGGCACGAAATCAATTGTGCTCGGAGTCACCGGATCAATCGCCGCCTACAAATCCGCGGAGCTGGCAAGCCTGCTCATCAAACAAGGTCATCAAGTTTTCGTCGTGATGACGCCGGAGGCGACCGAATTCATTACGCCGCTCACGCTGCAGACGCTTTCCAAAAATCCGGTCACGACCAGCTTCTATGACGAAAAAGAAAGTTGGCGGCCTGGTCACATTAATCTCGCCGATCGCGCAAACCTGCTCCTCATCGCGCCGGCCACCGCGCACATTATCGCCGAGCTCGCGCACGGGCTCGCCAGTCATCCTCTCGCGGCCATCGCGCTCGCCACGCGCGCGCCGATCCTGCTCGCGCCCGCGATGAATGGAAAAATGTGGTCGCATCCCGCCACCGTCGAGAACGTTGAAAAATTAAAATCGCGCGGCGTCGAGTTTATCGGACCGGAAGAGGGAATGCTCGCCTGCGGCTACGAAGGTCTTGGCCGGCTTTGGAAAGTCGACGACATCGCCTTCCGCGCCGAATTTCTTCTCGCGCGGCAGGAAAATCTCATCGCGTGAGATTTCTCGTCACGGCCGGCCCAACGCGCGAGCCAATCGATCCCGTTCGCTACCTCAGCAATCGTTCATCGGGAAAAATGGGCTACGCCATCGCCGAAGCGGCCCTCGAAGCCGGACACGACGTCACTTTGATTTCCGGTCCCGTGAATCTCGATCCACCGCGCGGCGCGCGCTTCCTGTCGATCTTAACGAGCGACGAAATGCATGAACGCGTAGATCGACATCTACGGGATTGCGACGTTCTCGTGATGTGCGCCGCCGTGGCCGATTACAAACCGAAAAACATTTCGCCGAGCAAAATCAAAAAACGGGACACAAATCTTTCGCTCGAATTGATTCCGACCCGCGACATTCTCGCCTCGCTCTCAAAACAAGATCGACAATTTCTCGTCGTCGGCTTTGCCGCGGAAACAAATGACGTTGAAGAAAACGCCCAAAAAAAACTTCGCGATAAGAATTGCGACATTGTTGTGGCAAACGACGTGAGCCGTGCGAATTCAGGAATGGACAGCGATGAAAATGAAGTGACGATTCTGTTTCGAAACGGCGAAAAGGAAAAAATTTCGCGCGCGCCGAAAAAAATAATCGCGCGCGAGCTCGTAAAAATAATTTCAAACACGCGAGAAAAATGTTTGACAAAAAAAATGTGACGATTAACTGACTCGTGTAAGTGAAGTCGAATTCATCTCGAAATCTTCACAACCCTCCGCCTCTGCGGATTGAAAGGGGGGAATAGTCGATGGCAAAGAAACGCAAAAAAGCCGCGAAGAAAAAATCAGCAAAAAGAAAGAGGCATTAACGCCTCATGCTTGGTAACGACCCCGAACGCTTTCGGGGTCACGACCCTAACCCTCAACCCGGGAGGAGAATTTATTTTCCTCCCGGTTTTTTTGCGTCGATTGAATTCGCACAACGTCCACAAAGGTCACGACGGCTTGACGAATTCCGTTCTTGTTTCCGTTGTGCACTTTGTGACCTTTGTGCGAGATAATGTTTCGTCATGAAGCACTATCTCGAGGCGGCGGAGAAAGCTGCGCGCGCCGCGGGCGATTTACTTCGGCAAAATTTCCAGCGGCCTCTGCGCGTCAATTCAGCGGAGGCGCACGACATCAAACTCGAAATCGATGTGCGCACGCAGGACCTCATCACGCATTCTCTTCTCGAACAATTCCCGCAGCACGCGCTTTACGGCGAGGAAGGAATCGTGGGCGACCAATCGAGCGAGCATCAATGGGTGGTCGATCCGCTCGATGGCACCGTGAATTATTTCTACGGCATTCCGCATTTTTGCGTTTCAATCGCGCTGCGTTTCAAGGGGGAAATCATCGTCGGTGTAATTTACGACCCGATGCGCGAGGAAATGTGGAGCGGGCAAAAAGGCGAAAGCCCAAGATTGAACGGCCACCACTTTCGTGTAAGCGAACGGGCCGATCTCGCCGAAGCCGTCATCTCCGTCGGACTTTCCAAAACCGGCGTGATGATCGAATCGAACTTTCCATTGCTGGAACAAATGATTCATCGTGCGCGCAAATGCCGTTTGCTCGGCAGCGCGGCGCTCGACATGGCCTATGTCGCGTGTGGTCGCTTCGATGCCTACATTGAGCAAGGGATCAGTTTGTGGGACATCGCCGCAGGATGGATTTTGGTGGAGACGGCCGGCGGTGCGGTTGATCTGCGGCCGCGCAACGACATGAAAGATAAATACAGCATCGTCGCCTCCAACGGTGTGATCGATTTGAAACTGTGACCACGATCCGGTGCGGAATCGGCTACGACGCGCATCGGCTCGCCGAAGATCGACAATTGATTCTCGGCGGAGTCGCGATCGCGCACCCGCGCGGCCTCGAAGGACATTCCGATGCCGATGTCCTCGCCCATGCCATCGCCGACGCGATGCTGGGCGCGATCGGCGCGGGCGATATTGGCCAGCATTTTCCAAATACTGACGAATCAATTCGCGGCATCAGCAGCATCGACATTTTGAAACGCGTGACCGCGCTCCTCGCCGGGAAAAAAGCGCGCGTCGTGAATGTCGATGCAACGATCATCGCGGAAGCACCGAAGATCGCGCCGCACATTTTTGCGATGCGTAAAAAAATCGCGAATGCGATCGGCGCGGATGAGTCGCGCGTCAGCATCAAGGCAACGACCAATGAAGGCCTCGGGTCGATCGGCCGCGGCGAAGGCATCGCCGCGATGGCGGTGGCGACGGTCGAACAAGAATGAGTCCTCTGTCATTCCGAGCGAAGTCGAGGAATCCAGTGATGTTGCCGCTACGGTTCGCGAGGGGATGTCTCGGCTCCGCTCGACGTGACGAAATAGAAAATGGCGCTGCGCTTTTTTAACACTTACTCACGGAAGCTCGAGGA
>DMCG01000199.1:0-6978 GCA_003445855.1 Spartobacteria bacterium
TCCAGGCGCTGCGCCATCGCTATCCCGGCCATCGCCTTTGGGCCGTTTTCGAGCCGCGTTCGAACACGACACGGCGCGCCGTTTTCCAGCAACAACTGCCGGATGCGCTGCAACTGGCCGATGGCGTTTTCATCGCGCAAGTAGCGAAGCTCGAGCAAATTCCAGAAAAGGAGCGATTAAATCCAGAGGCGGTTGTCGATGCAATTGCGAACTCCGGGCGGCCGGCATTTTACGAAGAGAACGCGGATGCAATCGTCGATCGAATCGTTCCCATGTTGCAACCGAAGGATGTGGTGGTTGTTTTCAGCAACGGTGGCTTCGATAACATTCACGAGAAGTTGTTAAAGGCGCTCGGATCGAAATTGTAGGGCGGCGATCTTCGCCGCCATCTTCCGGCGGCCAAAATGGCCGCCCGACAATGTTTCATTTCGCCGCCGAGGTGTGATCGTGCACGATCCGCCAACCTTCCGCCAGGCGCCGGAAGACAAGGGTGAACCGTCCATGTGGCTTGTCGATCTTGCGTTTGAGTTGCCAACGCCCAACGACGATCGCCGCGTTCGAGCCGAGTCGAGTAATTTCCAGGTCAGAGAACATGAGCGTGCCCATTTTCTCGCGATCCGAATATTTTTTCTTGTAACGATCGCGGACTGTCTGCCAACCGCGCGTGACGGTGTCTTCGGAAACAAAGGTTGTCGATCTTGAGCGGGCGTATCCATTCATGAATCCATCGATGTCGCCGCGATTCCAGGCTCGCTGCTGCGCGTGAAGGATTTCGCGGATTTCCGCGGCCGGGTCCGCTGCCGCAGCGGCAGACGCTCCAAAAACAGTCGCAGCCAAAATGAGCAACGAAATCTTTTGCAAGATCGACATTTTCTAACGCTGCGCCGTCACACCTGTCGAGCTTACAGCGGCGATCTTCGTTTCCCGTGGGCAAAGCGGATTGACGGTGGTAGTGTAGCTTAAGTAAATACGACCGTGCCAAGATTTTTTTGCGTAGCCGCGGTGGCCGCCGCCACGTCGGCTGCTGTTTTTCTCCACGCCGCGCATGGCGCGCCAACACCTCTGCCACCGGTGCCGGTGACCGCGCCGACTCCGGGCCGGAGCGCCCCGCCGGGCGCGCCGGATGTGGTGCCGAACATGCAATTTCCAAACAGCGATGTTCAGGATGTGCTGCATTTTTACGAACAGCTCACAGGCGCAAAGCTCGTCATGGACAATACAGTTCAGGGCAAGGTCAACATTTTTATCAGCAAGCCGGTGCCGCGCGAAGAAGCGATCAAGATCATTGAGATGAATTTGCTGCTGAACGGCTTTTCTCTGGTTCCCTCGGGCACCGACATCGTAAAGGTGATCGGCATCGCCAAAAATCCGCGCACGGCGGGTGTGCCGGTTATTTCGGACCTGGCGGAAATTCCGTCCGGCGAACATGTCATCAGTTTTCTTTTCAAACTGCGCTACGCCGATCCGCAGGAATTGGCGCAAGTGCTTGCCCAATACTTGCAGTCAACCCAAGCGGCCTATACGTCGATCCTGGCCTTGCCGAAATCTTCCAGCCTTCTGGTCACGGAAAGTTCCAGCGCCATTCGCAGTGTCGCCCACATTGTCGAGCAGATCGACATTCCACCGGCGGAAGTGGTGAGCGAATTCATCAAACTGGAGCGGGCCGACGCGAGCAAAGTGGTCGATCTGCTGAAAGATATTTTCGAGAAAGGCAGCCAGCCTTACGGGCCGACCGGAGTTCGCGGCGTGCGCGTGCCCGCACCTATGCCGCAACCGGTGCAAGTCGAAAGTGAAGCCAGTGCGTTCGCCGCGCTGACGGAGGACTCAGTGGTCGTGGGCAAAATCAAACTCACGGCCGATGTGCGCACGAACCGCATTCATGTCGTGACGCGGCCGATCAACATGCCCTTCATCCGCAAGCTGGTCGCGGAATTTGATGCGAACGTTGAATTCGCCAAACCGGTCACGCGACCGCTGCGCTACATTTCGGCGGCGGACGTGTTGCCCGTGCTTGTGCAAGCCTTGACTGAACCCGGAACGACCGCGCAGGGCGGCGAAGGTGGTGCAGCCCAGCCCGGTCCACAAGCATCGCCACCGCGCCGCACTACTTCCACGACAACCGGCCCCAATTATACCTCAACTTCATCGAGCACTGGGGGAGGCGACAGCACACTCAATATTTCGGAAGAACTTTCGACCCAAGCGGTCGACACCACGCCCAAAGCGGTGACGGTCGGCAACGCCAAGATTATCGCGGACCAGCGAGCAAACACAATCATCGTGCTCGGCAATCGCGAGGTCGTCGTCAAGGTCGGAAAGATTCTCGATGAAATGGACGTGAAAGCGCCGCAAGTCGCGCTCAGCACCGTCATCGGGGAGTTGACACTCCACAATGATGAAGAATTCGGCGTCGATTACTTTTTGAAATACCGAAACAAAGTCGTCAGCACTTCGCGCAACACGAGCGTGCCGATTCCGGTGCCGACTGTGAGTGGTTCGCCGCCCACTGTTGCAGGCATCGTCGATCCTGCTAGCTTAATTAATTTCAGTCAGATCATTCAGAACGTAGCTAGCGGCACGAATGTGTACGTCGCCGCGGGCAATTATCTTTCGGCGATTGTGCACCTGCTCAACTCGACCGGTAACTTCAAGGTCATTTCGCGGCCGATGGTTTTCACGAGCAACAACAAGAAAGCGATCATCGCGTCGGGAACGGAGATCCCAGTTCCGGTGAGCACGCTCTCATCCGTCGTCAACGCCACCAACAATGGGACGAATATCGGGCAGCAATCGAGCATTCAATTTAAGAAAGTCGCGCTGCAACTTGAGGTGGTGCCGCTGATCAATTCGGAGAAGGAAGTGTCGCTCGATATTCTCCAGAAGATCGACAGTCTCGCGGGAACGACTCGTATCGATAATAACGACATTCCGAACATCGCCACGCGTTACATTCGCACCAATGTCTCCGCACCGAATGGATCGACAATCGTTTTGGGCGGTCTCATCACCGACAGTAAGACCAAAAATACCTCAGGGATTCCGATTCTCGATCGCATCCCGCTGTTCGGATATCTCTTTCGCAACACGAGCAAAATCAAAGATCGCACGGAGTTGATCATTTTGATGCGACCGGAAGTTACGCTGACCAAGCTCGATCTCTATCGTCTCCGGCAGAAGAGCGAGGACAGAACGCATTTCGGGCCCGAGCTCGACCAAGATGATTGTCCGGATTGCCCAAAGACGAGCGACGGCAAGCAATTGCCGCCGCCCGATCTGCCATCGGTGAAAGACGTCATAAAAGGCGGTAAGTGATCTCTGTATGAAAAAGGCGATTCTGATCGCGCTCGCAATTGGATTGAGCCCCGTTCTCGGGCAAGCGTCGGACGATCCGTTCTTTCATTCCACCGATAGTTTGGCGCCGCGTGATGACTGGGGATTGCTCCACCAAATGCCCGCGCCCAATGCCACCGATTTCGAGCCACGCTATCACTGGCGACCGCTCTATTATCTGGAATCCAGCAGGGAACTCATGACGCAACCGGCTTATGTGGGCGCACTGCAACGGGATTTGCGCCGGCTGGGTTACTATTGCGGCGAGACCGATGGAGTTTTTTCTCCTGAGGTGAGTGCCGCGATCGCGCGTCTACAAAAAAATTGCTCTATGCGTGTGACCGGCACTCTGAATATCCCAGTTCGAAGAACCTTGCACTTGCCTTAGAGTTCGGCATGAACGCCGCCGTTAGCCAATCCCTTATCGATCTTCTCATGGCGAGCGGCGTGTCGTCGCGCGAGGAAGCGGCGGAGCTTGCCACAAATCAGAACGGCGGTTCGTGGACGACGCAGATGCTCGATTCCGGCCGCGTCGACGAGCAAAAGTTCCTGACGGCGGTCGGAAATTTCTTTCGCGTGCCGGTTGTCTCGATTGATCCGAAGACGATCGACCGGGAGGCATTGTCGATCTTGCCCAGTCGTTTTGTTTTTCAACATCACATTCTGCCGGTTGAGGTGAAGGAAAATTCGGTCGTGCTGGCGACCTACGACCTTTTCAATTCCGTCGGCCGTCAGCTCGTGTCACAGCTTTTGAAAAAGCCGGCCGAGTGGGTGCTCGTGCCGCGCGCCCAGCTTCTGCGCGCGATGAAAGCTCTTTATGGCGTCGGCGCCGAAACGTTCGACGAAATTCTCAAAACTAATCGCTCGTTCGAAATCTTGCAGGACGCCGAGACGAGCACCGACCTGACCGCGGACGATCCGGAAGCTTCGGTCGTCAAGTTTGTCAATCAGATCATTCGCGAGGCGATCATCGAGCGCGCGACCGACATTCACGTCGAGCCGCTCGAAAACGATCTGCGCATTCGTTATCGCATCGACGGGATTTTGCACGAAGTCGCCGTGCCGCCGCAGTTGCGGCTGCTGCAATCCGCCATCATCTCGCGTTTGAAAGTGATGGCGCACATGGACATTGCCGAGCGGCGCTTGCCGCAGGATGGGCGGATGAATTTGCACGCCAACAATCAAGAGATCGATGTGCGCGTCTCCACGATTCCCACCGTCAACGGCGAGTCGATCAGTTTGCGTCTCCTCAGCCGGAGCGAGCAGCAGTTTGGTTTCGAGCGCCTCGACCTGAGCAAGAAACAGGAGCGCGTCATTCGCCATCTGCTCGCGCTACCCAACGGAATCATTTTGCTCACCGGGCCGACCGGCTGCGGAAAATCGACATCGCTTTATTGCTTTCTCTCCAGCATCAACTCAGTGCAGCGACGCATCATCACCATCGAAGAACCGGTGGAATATCGTTTGCCCGGCGTTTCGCAGATCGACGTAAAACCGGAAATCGATCTGACGTTCGCGAAAGGTCTGCGCCACATTTTGCGGCAGGACCCGAACGTCGTTATGGTCGGCGAAATTCGCGACACCGAAACGGCGGACATCACGATCCGCGCGGCCATGACGGGCCATCTTGTTTTTAGCACGCTGCACACGAACGACGCGGTCGGCGGCATCACGCGGTTGCTCGACATGGACGTGGAGGCATTTCTGCTCGCGTCAGTCGTGAAATCATTCATCGCGCAACGATTGGTGCGCACGATCTGTCGCGACTGCAAAGAGGTCGTCGGCTATCCGGTTGAATACCTCAATGAAATTGGCGCAATAGTGGTGCCGGACTTCAAGTATTATCGCGGCGCCGGTTGCGATAATTGCCGGCAAACCGGTTATCAAGGACGCGTCGCGATTTATGAAATCTGCGTCGTGACTGAGCCGCTGAAAAGGTTGATCATGCAAAAACGCGACGGCGGCGAGCTCAAGCAATGCGCCATCGCCGAAGGCATGGAAACTTTGCGGCAGGACGGCTGGCGTCGCGTCGCACAAGGAATTACCACCATCGAAGAAGTCGTGCGCGTCACGCAGACCGACGAAGTGATGGCCGAAACGGCGGAAGAAGCCGAGCCGGTGGTGGCGAGCTGAGAGCAGCTAAGATCGACAATCACACATCGCGCGGTCGTCGCGCGATTTTTTTTTTGATCGGCGAGCGCCCCCGGCTCGTGTGCTGGTTTTGGCGGCCCGCCAAAACAATTAAGTTCGCGACCGCGAGCCGCAGTCGGCCGCACGCGAGCCGCGTGCGCTCCCCAGAACTTATTTCCCGCGTAACTCGGCGATCGCTTCCCGATAATCTTTCGTGTGAAAGATGGAGGTGCCGGCGACGAGGACATTGGCGCCGTTTTGGATCGACAATCGCGCGGTCTCGGCGTTGATGCCGCCGTCGACTTCGATGTCGATCTTGCGTTCGCGCGCTTTATTCCACTCGGCGGCGCGTTTCACTTTTTCCATTTGATCGGCGCGGAACGATTGACCGCCGAAGCCGGGATGTACGGTCATGACGAGCAAGATGTCGATCTTGTCCAGGAACGGCTCGACTGACTCAAACGGTGTTGCGGGATTCAAAGACAAACCGGCTCGACAACCGTCTTCTCCAATTTGTCTCAAGGTTTTCTCAACATCGTGTTTCGCCTCCGGCTCGACATGAACGGTGATCGAGTCTGCGCCGGCTTCGACAAAGCGCGGGACGTAATGATCGGCATGCTCGATCATCAAATGCACATCGAGGGGCAGCTTCGTTTGTTTGTGCACAAGATCGACAATCGCCGGGCCAAAGGAAATGTTGTCGACGAAATGGCCGTCCATGATGTCGCAATGAATCCAATCTGCGCCGGCTTGTTCGGTGGCGCGGACTTCATCGGCCAATTTTGAAAAGTCGGCCGCGAGGATGGAGGGAGCAACGATGATTTTTTGCGGAGTCACGTTGTCGAAGTTAAGCGTACAACGTTAAATCGTTAAAATGTTAAATCGTCGGGAGGTGTTGGAGTAATGACCGAATTACGATTTAACGGTTCACGGTTTAGCGGTTCAACGTAGTTATATTAAGAGCTTGACGGGGCGAGGCCCCGTTTCATGTTACCGCGTTTCAGCCGGTCGAATCGCGCTCCCAGCACACGATTTGCTGTAGAGATCGAAGCCATGAGGCGCTTCCGACAGACTGGAGCGCGACCAATTTAATTTCATGTTCAAGGGACTTTTCGGCTTTCTTTCGAGCGATATCGGGATTGATCTCGGCACGTCGAACACCCTTGTTTACGTAAAAGATCAAGGGATCGTCCTGCGCGAGCCATCGGTCGTGGCGGTGCAAGCGGGCACTAATAAAGTGCTCGCGGTGGGCGACGAAGCAAAGCGCATGCTTGGCCGCACGCCGTCGAACATTGTCGCTGTGCGTCCGTTGAAAGATGGCGTGATTTCCGACTTCGAGGTGACCGAAGCGATGCTGCGCCATTTCATTTCCAAAGTGCACAACCGCCGTGTGCGCGCGCGACCGCGAGTTGTCATCGCGGTGCCATCGGGAATCACGGAAGTGGAGAAGCGCGCGGTGCGCGAATCGGCCAACCATGCCGGCGCGCGCGAAGTTTATCTGATCGAGGAACCGATGGC
>DMCG01000199.1:7299-14111 GCA_003445855.1 Spartobacteria bacterium
TGATTTCGCTTTCGGGAATTGTTTTCAGCCGCAGCGTGCGCGTGGCCGGCGACGAGCTGGACGAAGCGATCGTGCAGTACATGAAGCGCGCTTACAATTTAATGGTCGGCGAACGCACGGCGGAGGAGATCAAGATCAAAATCGGTTCGGCTTATCCGAGCGAGAAAGAAACGAGCGTGGAAGTAAAAGGGCGCGATCTCGTGGCCGGCTTGCCCAAGACGCTCATGATCACTTCGCAGGAAGTGCGCGAAGCTTTGCTGGAACCGATTTCGACGATTGTCGATTCGGTGCGCATCACGCTGGAGCGCTGCCCGCCCGAGCTTTCGGCCGACCTTGTCGACCGTGGGCTTGTGCTCGCTGGCGGCGGGGCGTTGCTGCGCGGATTGGACAAGCTTTTGAGCGAAGAGACGGGTCTGCCTGTCCATGTTGCGGAAGATCCGCTCAGTGCAGTGGCGGAAGGAACAGGCAAATGCCTCAATGAACTTAAGTTTTTGCGTCAAGTGGCTTCGGCGGACCGCCAGTGGCGCTAACGATTGCACGGTGGCATCGCCTTTCAGCCGATGTTTGAATATGGGCTGGAAGCCCATGCCACAGCGATGAGCCGCACGAGCATCATCGCGCTGCTGATCTTCGGCGCCTTTCTTGGATATTTTCTCAGCTTCGGCCCGGACAGCACGCGCAAATTCCAGGCCGGAGTTTATCAATTGATCGCGCCGTTTCTCAGCAGCGGCTCGGGATTGCAAAAGCAAATTACGTCGGTGCGCAGCGGATTGAAGTCGCTGGAAGATTTGGAGCGCGAGAACACGGCGCTGCGCGTGGAAAATCGATCGCTGAGGGCGACCAACCAGGGGTTACGGGATGTCGAGCATGAGGTAAACCGTTTGCGGCACGCGCTTAATTATCGCGAGCGCTCCGTTTTCAAGCTCGTGCCGGCCGTGATTGTGACGCGCGATTCTTCGACGTGGTGGCACACCGTGACGATCAACCGCGGGAAAGAGGATGGCATCGAGGGCGACATGGCGGTGGTAACGGATGAGGGTCTGGTGGGAAAAACGACCACGGTGGGCGCAAACATCTCGGTGGTTCTTTTGGTTTCGGATGAAAATTGCAAGGTCGCGGTGTCGGTGGAAGGGACGCGTGAACAGGGGATAGTTTCCGGCGAGCGCGTCAGTAGCGGATTGACTCCATTTTTGAATCTCAACTTCCTCTCGAAGCAGGCGGATTTGAAGCCCGGGCAGAAAGCTTACACATCGGGAATGGGTGGCGTTTTTCCATCGGGGTTGCCGATCGGGGTGGTCAAAAGTTTTCGGGTGCGTGAGCTGGACGGACAGGCGCAGCTCACGCCGGTGGTCGATTTGTCGCATCTGGAGGACGTCTTTGTCGTGACTGGCCGAAAATGATCTTCTTTTTTATTCTGCTGGCTCTCGTTTTCATCGCGCAGATCGCGGAATTTTTCATTCCCGCGCTGCCATGGCTGTACAACGCGCATATTTACATTGTACCGTTGATCGTTTTTTACGGAGCGATGGCGTTGCCGTTTCCGCTCATGCTCGCGCTCGCGTTGTATGCGGGCATCCTGCTCGACGCGCTTACCGTGCAGGTAATTGGGGCGAGGGTTGAAATATCACTGGGGTGGTCGATACTGCTCTACGCTGTGCTGGCGGGAATCATGCATGGCCTAAGGCCACTCTTCATTCGCGGCCGCTGGGAAGTGCATTGCGTTCTGAGCGGCATCTGCACCTCAGCGATTATACTAGCGCAATATTTGATGATCACATTCCGGCGCGGTTCTCTCTTGTTCTCCCGTGAAGTCTGGTGGCAAATTGGCGGACCGGGTTTGATCGCGATGCTAATGGCTCCGATTATTTTCTGGTTACTGCAATGGATGGAACGGATCACGGCCTATCCGTATCTTTCCGAAGGGGATCGCTTCGAATGAACCGCCGCCGCCTCAGTCCGCGTTTGCGGATTCAATTTCTCGGACTGTTGATGTTGCTGGGGATGGGCGCGCTCGCGCTCCGGCTCTGGTGGATACAGGTGGCGCATGGCGCCGAATGGACCGCCCAAATTCGCGGCAGCTCGCAAGCAACAGTGCGAATTCCGTCTGTGCGCGGCGAGATCAAAGATCACAACGGACTGACGCTGGTGCAAAATCGAGCGAGCTATGAGGTTGATTTTTATTTGCCGGAAATGGTGAAAGGCTATCGCGAGCGTTTCGGTTCGCCGCCGGTGACAGAGTATCGCGCCATCATCAACGGAATGCCGAAAGACCAGAAGGAGCCGGACATCATCAAAATCGTCAACGATGGCGTCGTCCCGCGCCTGGACGATCTCGATCTTGCGCGGGACTACAACGCGAGCCAACTGGAGCGCCACTTTCGTAACGACACCGAAGTGCCATTTTCCTACATCAAGGACATCGATTTCCCGACGATGGCGAAATTTTCCGAGCACGATGTTGGATTGCCAGGCGTGGATATCGCGATCAAGCCGGTGCGTTCCTACGTTTACGGCGCGCTCGCCGCGCATCTGCTCGGTTACGTCGGGGCGCCTGACGATATTAACCGGGAGGAGGCGAGGAGATTTACTTTTTACCAAGGCGACGTGGAGGGAAAGTCGAACATCGAGAAATCGATGGATGAATATCTCCGCGGCAAACCGGGTGTGCGTTATCTACGACGCAACGCCAAAGGCACGATCGACGGCGTCTTGCGGGAAGATCCGCCCAAACAAGGCGCGAACGTTTTCCTAACGATCGACGCGCGGATTCAGGCAATCGCCGAGGAAGCGTTGCGCGCCGTCGGCCGCGCCGCGGCGGTGGTTGTCGATCCAAACAACGGCAACATTCTCGCGATGGTCTCCGTGCCGTCGTTCGATCCGAATACATTTATCCCCAGCATTAAAGTGAAGGATTGGCAGGCGCTCCAAAAAGATGAAGCCGATCCGCTCGTCAACCGTGCGGTGAGCGCGCTTCCGCCAGGATCGACATTCAAGCTCGTGACCGCGCTTGCCGGTTTGCGAAAGAACCTGTCGACCGCGCGCTTCAATTGCGGCGGGGGTATCAGTTACGGCGACCATTACTTCAAGTGCTGGGTGGCAGAAAAACATTACACCCACGGCACGCTCGGGCTAATCGATGCAATTAAGGTCTCGTGCGATTCATTTTTCTATCAGTACGGAAATGCCGCCGGCATCCAGTTGATTGACGCGACCGGGAAAATGATGGGCTTGGGCGAAGAATCAGGCCTTCAACTGACTGGCGAGCAAGTTGGTATTCTGCCCGGACCCGAATGGATGCAGGTGCATCACCCACAAGAAAGATGGTCACAAGCGCAGACGGCCAACGTGTCGATTGGGCAGGGGTACGATCTTGTTTCGCCGCTGCAATTGGCCATGGCTTACGCGACCATCGCAAACGGCGGCGCCTGTTATTATCCTCGGCTGGTTGATAAAGTTTTAAATCAGGACGGCTCGCCTGTTCTGGATGAACATGGCAAGATCGCAGTGCCGCAGACGCCCCGGGTGCGATCCGATTTGCACAGCGAACTTTCGCGCGAGCAAATCGATCTCGTGCGCAAAGGGCTTTGGAAAGTTGTCAATGAAGACGGGGGAACAGGCGGACGGGCGCGATTAAAAAATGTGCAGGTTGCTGGAAAAACCGGCACCGCCCAAGCCACCGATCGCGGGCACAAAGATACAATTGCCTGGTTCGCTTGTTTCGCTCCTTTCGATAATCCCAAGTACGTCGTCGCCGTGATGGTGCAAGGCGGCGAACATGGCGGCAGTGTCGCCGGGCCAATTGCGACGCGCATCCTGGAACGCACCCTGGCGATGGATGAAGGCAATTTCGACATGACAGTCGCCTGGGTCGCCCCGGCGCATAAGACCAATCCCTTTCAAATGATCAAGAACGTGGATTATGCCGGAGGGAACGTCGCGAGCGGCGACGAAGAAAATGCCGACGCATCGCAAAATGCGGACGCACAGATGGCAAGTGCTGGTGGCGCTCCCGACGTGGAACCTGAGGCCGATGCGCAGGGAAAAGTAAGGCGCGCTCCGGTGGCGCGTGCCATTCCCGTAGCGCCGCAGCGGCCTCCCAACTTTTTTGAACGGCTCTTTGGAAGAAAGCGGCCCGCGGCGCAAGCGACTCCGCCGCCGGTCCGCCGTCCGGGAACCCGATGAACTTTCGATCAGAAACTTTCTCCGAGAGCGCCTCGGTGCTTCCGCTCCTGATCGCCCAACCTCTTCAGCTTTATGATAGAAAAAGTAAGAAAAATTTTAGGTCTTTCTTCACGCAAGACCGGCAACAAAATTGTTCTCAGCGTGGAAAAGCTCGAGCGGCGCGTCGCGCTACTCGAGAATGGTCAACTCGAAGAGTACAGCGTCGAGCGCAGCACCTCGCGTAACATCGTCGGCAGCGTTTACAAAGGCAAAGTCAAGAACATCGAGATGGGGTTGAAGGCGATGTTCGTCGACATCGGCTTCGAGAAGAATGCCTTTCTCCATTTCTGGGACGCCATCCCCGCCGCCCTCGACAGTGGCATTGAAGAAATTGATCGGCCGTCGAAAAAACAGGGAAAGCGAATTACCGCAAAAGACATTCCCAGAATCTATCCGGTGGGCTCGGAAGTAATCGTGCAGGTCACCAAAGGCCCGATCGGGACCAAAGGGCCGCGCGTCACGACCAATCTCAGTTTCGCCGGGCGTTATTTGGTCTTGATGCCATTCAGCGATCGCAGCGGCATTTCGCGAAAAATCGAAGAGCCGAAAGAACGCGATCGTCTCCGGACAATTCTGCGCCAACTCGATATCCCCGAAGGCATCGGCGTGATTATTCGAACCGTGGGCGAGGGCCAGCGCGCGAGATATTTCGTGCGCGATTTACGGTTCCTTCTCGATCAATGGGCCAAAGTCGAGCAGCAGGTCAGGGAATGTCCCGCCCCTTGTCGGGTTTTTGAAGAGCCCGATCTAGTCGAGCGAACGGTGCGCGATTTTCTCACCGAAGAGATTGATGAAGTAGTTTGCGACGATCGCGCGGCGACCGAACGGATGAGCGAAATGGTCGGCCAGATTTCGCGGCGCGCCCGGAATCAAATTAACTTTTACGATGGCGCGACGCCCATTTTCGAAACCTACGGCGTGCAAAAACAAATCGACGACGCGTTTCATCGACAAGTGTGGCTCAAGTGCGGCGGCTACATCGTGATCGACGAAACCGAAGCGCTCGTCGCTATCGACGTAAACACTGGCCGCAACAAAGGTGGCCGCGATGTGGAGAAAACCATTCTGCAGACGAACCTGGAAGCCGCCGATGAAATTGCGCGCCAATTGAGGCTGCGCAACATCGGCGGATTGATCATCGGCGATTTCATCGACATGAAGAGCCGCAAAGACCAGCAGATGGTCTACAACCTGATGAAAGAGCGACTGAAGCGCGACAAGGCCAGGACGCACGTGCTTCCCATTTCCTCCCTCGGTTTGATGGAAATGACACGGCAGCGCGCTCAGGAAAGTCTGAGCGACACCATCTACCAAAATTGTCCCTACTGCACCGGGCGCGGCGTGGTGAAAACTTCGATGACCACGAGCGTGGAACTGCATCGCACCCTGAATACGGTGATGCGGAAATATCAGGACACTATCCACGAAATCCGCGTCGTCTTAAATCCCGACGTGCTGAAGCGATTGAAAGAGGAAGACGAGGAATTGCTGGTGGAGTTGGAGCGACGTTACGCGGGGCGGCTTGTGTTCCGGGGAGACCCCGCTTACCATCACGAAAAATTCACGGTCACTGACGCTGCCACCGGGGCGGAATTGAAGCCTTGATTGCGATTGCGAAAAAATTCGCAACTCTCGCTTGCGATTTGGGTTTTTTCTGGTAAAAACGCGGACAACCGGGGAAAACCTCACTTACGCAGACTTAACCAAAAACAGGAGAAACAGATGAAAAAATTATTGTTGGGCTTGGGCGCCACGCTTGCGTGGGTTTCGCTCACTTTTGCTGGTTCGGAGACTTACTCCGGAAAAGAAGTAAAGCAGACGGTGGCACCCGCTCCCTGCCCGCAGTGGTATGCCGATCAGGAATGGGATGTCGCTCTTTGGGGCACCTATGCTTTTACAGGCACCGAAGCGGCGAATGATCGTTACATCGAATCAGATCACGCGTGGGGCGGCGGCATCGATGCCAAATACTTTTTCCATCGTTATTTCGGCCTCGGAATCGAAGGTTATGTTCTCGATGCGCGTTCAACCAATCACGAGGACGTCACGGGATTCACTGTCGATAACGAAAACCGCCGTGCCATCGGTTCGGTGCTGGGAACGCTCACCCTTCGTTATCCGATTCCCTGCACGCGCTTCGCACCTTATATCTTTGGAGGCGGTGGTGCGATCTTTGGCGGAGGCAGGACTGAGCAGATCGCTTTTGATGCTAACACCGACTCCTTTCGGGCAGAAGTTCGGGATGCTCACACGGAACCTATCGGTCAATTTGGCGGCGGCTTCGAAATTCGGATCACGCCACATATCGGCTGGATAAACGATTTCAGTTGGAACGTGGTTAATGGCCCCGAAAATAATTTCGGAATGGTTCGCAGCGGAATTAATTTCGCATTCTAAGATCGACGATCGCTTCCAGAACGGCGGAACAGATTCATGTTCCGCCGTTTCCGTTTTCTGGGTCGGACGCTTGTTTTTTTGGCGGCGAAAGATCGACAATTGCGTGCGATTGCATCTTGACAAGTTTGCCAATCACGCGCGCAGCGCGAGATTAACGCTATGTCATTTGCAAAGACGCTCGACAATCTGCCGCT
>DMCG01000199.1:14440-22015 GCA_003445855.1 Spartobacteria bacterium
ACCATGCGCCTCTTCGCGCCGATTTATCTTTCCAACGAATGCATTAACAATTGCCGCTACTGCGGCTTTTCGCGCGATAACCCGATTCTGCGCGTCACGCTCAATGCCGATGAAGTCGTGGCGGAGGGGCGCCACCTTTCGCAAGCAGGTTTTCGCCAAATTCTGCTCGTCGCCGGCGAGCATCCGAAATTCGTTAGCCGCGATTATCTGGCCGATTGCGTCCGCGTTTTGGCCCCAGATTTTCCTTCGATTGCCATCGAAGTGGGACCGATGGAAACGAAGGATTACATTCCGATTGTCGATGCTGGCGCGGAAGGGCTCGTCGTTTATCAGGAGACCTACAACCGCGGCGTCTATTCCGAACTCCACACCGCCGGACCAAAGCGCGATTTCGATTTTCGGCTCGACTGTCCTGAACGTGGCTACCAAGCCGGTTTCCGGCGCATCGGCATCGGCGCGTTATTTGGCTTAGGGCGTTGGCAGGATGAGGCGATCGCGCTTGCTGCCCATCTGGAATACTTGTTCAAACACTGTTGGCAGGCGCAGATTAATGTGAGCCTGCCCAGGCTGCGTCCAGCCGTGGGCGGATTCCGGCCGCTCTTTTCCATGAGCGATCGTGAGCTGGCGCAATTGGTTTGCGCCTTGCGCATTACTTTTCCGCAGGTCGGTATTGTCCTGAGCACGCGCGAGCGCGCCGCCTTGCGTGATGCGCTCGTCTCCCTGGGCGTGACAATGATGAGCGCCGGCAGTCATACCGAACCTGGCGGCTACACGCGGCAAGGCAGCGAACATTTGCATCGTACCGTGCGCGGTCGCATCGTTGCGCCCGATTTCCAGGACGGAGAAGACCGACTCGCCGCCGGACAATTTGAGATCAGCGATGAGCGCCCGCCTTCTGAAGTCGCGAATCTGTTGCGCCGTCGCGGCTTCGAGCCAGTCTGGAAGGATTGGGACCAGGCGTTGTCCGCCGTATGACGATTTCGCTCAATGGAGAAAAAGCCGATGCGCGCGGCGCTGAAACAATCGCGGACCTGGTGGAGCACTACCAATTGTCGCCGCGGACGATCTTGATCGAGCACAACGGCCTCGCCTTACACCGACATGAGTGGCCGCAACGACCGCTGACCGAAGGCGATCAGGTTGAATTTATTCGCGTCGTGTCGGGCGGCTAGGCCTTGCGGCCAAGATCGACATCGTTGGTTCAGCCATCTTAACGTGTCGTGGCAAGGCGCGCGCCGAGAAAAACAAAAAGCGAGCCGACCGCGCGGTTGAGCAATTCCGCGATTGTTGGATTTCCACGCAATCTTTCGCCGAGAGCGGAAGCGAACCACGCCAGAATCAAGCACCAGATGGTGCCGGTCGTCACAAATGTTAAACCAAGTGTGAGAAATGCCGGCACTTTTGCGGAAGAGCCCGGATCGATGAATTGCGGAAGAAAAGCGAGAAAGAAAAGCGCCACCTTCGGATTAAGCACGTTCGTCAAGATGCCTTGGCGAAATGCGGCGTAGGCTGTCGATCTTCGGAAATTTGACGGAAGATTTAGTCGGTGTTGGCGCTGCAGCAACATCTTGATCCCGAGAAAAATTAAGTAGGCACCGCCGATCAATT
Source organism: Spartobacteria bacterium (assembly GCA_003445855.1). Taxonomy (GTDB): domain Bacteria; phylum Verrucomicrobiota; class Verrucomicrobiia; order Chthoniobacterales; family UBA10450; genus UBA10450. Next base: position 16,049 of record DMCG01000199.1, read on the forward strand.
TGATCGCGCTGAACGCCCAGGCTGAAGTCGCGAGAATGGCGGAAAGTCCGAGCGCCGCGGCACAAGTGTGGAAAATGCTTCCGGTCGCAATGCCGAATGCGGAAGCAATTCCCGCCGCCCGTCCTTGCGCAATGCTGCGGCCTAGAATGTAGGCCGTGTCCGGACCGGGTGTGAGATTGAGCAGGATGCCAGCTGCGAGGAACAATCCAAAGTTATGGATACCGAACATTATGAAGCGCTCGATTTCACGACCACACGCATCCCGTCGGTTTGAACGACTGTGATTGCCGTATCCGGCGCAACAAATTCTCCCTGCGTGATAACATCGACAATGTGATCTGCAAATCGCGCCTTGCCACTCGGGCGCAAGATCGACAACGACACGCCTTGCATTCCCGGTGAGAGGGCCAGCGCGGTGGCAAATTCACGCGGCGCGCCGGCCAGCGACGGGCCGGGCGGATTCGAAGTGATAAGAGCAAAGCGGCGATAAATGCTTGTGCGCGGCAGGTAACGAGCGAGCAAGACAATCACAATCACTGCCGCCGCAATCGCCAGAAAAAGATTCAGCAGCGGCATCGCCAGCATGCGGCCTGTCGGGAAAAACGTTTCGCCCGGATAACGATCGATCATCGCCCAGAGTAACGACGCCAGTATTAGAAAAACGCCGACCACGCCGAAGACAATGGTGGAATGGGCAAAGAACAAAATTTCGATGATGACCAGCGCCATTCCCAAAACAAAAAGCCCAACTACTTCCCATCCCGCCAGGCCGGCAAGATAGTGGCCGAGGAAAAAGAGCGTGAAACAAATCGCCGAAATGATTCCAGGAAAACTTGCTCCGGGAATTTTGAATTCGAGGTAAGCGCCGATGATGCCTCCAAGCAAAAGCAGGGGCGCCAGCGCCGTGATCCAAAAGGCGAGCCGTTCGAAGCCGGTGGGATCGAGTGAGACCGAGTGTCCTTTGAGTCCGGCCTTCTGCATAAGATCGACAATCGATTCGGCGATCCCATCCGCGAGTAACGGTTTGCCATTGAATTTTTCCGTCGCTTCCTGCGCACTCAACGTCAGCACCGTTCCTTTCGGGTGAATCACGCGGTCACCGATTTTCACTTCTTTGTCTTTGTTCATGAACGCCTCACCAACGTCGGGATTATGTCCGTTTTTGATGGCGGAGCTCCGAATCAGAGCCGTCCAATACGAAATCGTCTTCTCTCGTTCCGTCAGCGGAAGATCTTCGCCGGTTGGCAAAACCGGCGCGGCCGCACCAATTGCGCTCACCGGCGCCATGTAAATATGCTGCGTAGCCAGCGCGATGAGCGAGCCGGCCGACCCGGCATTTGAGTTGATAAATGTATAAGTGGGGACGGTGGCGTGATTCAGAGCGCTGGTGATTTCTTCGGCGGCATCGAGACGCCCGCCGTAAGTGTTCATTTCAAAAATAATCGCAATCGCGCCATTACTCTCGGCGACTTTCTCCGCGCGGCGTAAAAACATCAGAAGCGAGGGGGAAATTTCGCCGCGCAACGGGACCACCACCACGTCCCCTTTGTGAACCACCTCGCGCGCCTGGGCCGTCCCCAATTGCGCACAGCAGCAAATCAAGGCAAAGATCGACAATCGAACCGCTGGGCGCCGGGCGAGATAGACGAGCAGGCGCCCAGGCCGAGTCCGCGGGAGCGGACGAGTCAATATCTTTCTCATTGTTTGGAAAGCGCCGCGGCGCCAAGTAAGTTTGACATCGCTTCCGAAACCAAACGAGCGAAAAATCAATTGGGTAAGATTCCATCAGAGAACATCGAGCAAATCGCCGCGGCGAATGACATCGTCGAGGTGATCGGCGCCTATTTTCCGCTCAAGCGCGCGGGCGCGAATTTCAAGGCGCTTTGTCCGTTTCATCAGGAAAAGACGCCGTCTTTTCACGTCAGTCCACAGCGGCAGACTTTCCACTGCTTCGGGTGCGGCGTGGGCGGCAGCGTTTTTCGCTTCGTGATGGAGTATGAGCATGTCGATTTCCCTTCGGCCGTGCGTAAACTGGCGGCGCGGGTGGGCCTTCCCGTGGTCGAAGAGCGCGGAGCGAGCGACGAAGATCGACAATATGAAGCGCGGCGAACGTTGCTGAAATTGCACGCCGAAGCCGCGGAGTGGTTTCACGAAAACTTGCTGAAAAAAGAATTTGCCGAGCGCGCGCGCGAATATTTGAAAAAGCGGGGGGTTGATCGACAAGTAGCAAAGAATTGGCAGCTCGGTTTTGCGCCCGAAGCCTGGGATGCATTTTTGAACTGGGCGCGCGCGCGCGGTTATTCGCGCAGCCAACTGCTGCAGAGTGGATTGGTGAAGCTGCGCGATGAAGACCGGCCGGAGAGTGAGGTTTACGACCGCTTCCGCGGGCGGATCATATTTCCGATTTGCAACGACGTCGGTGAAGTGATTGCGTTCAGCGGTCGCTTGCTGCAGAGCGACGTGGAAGCGGCGAAATATTTGAATTCACCGGAGACGCCGCTCTTTCGAAAAGGCAACGTGCTGTTTGGCCTGCACAAAACCAAGCGCGGTCTCATCGAGGCGAAGTGCGCGATCGTGTGCGAAGGCCAGCTCGACTTGATCAGTTTGTTCGAAGCCGGAATCACGAACGTGGTCGCGCCGCAAGGCACGGCGTTTACGGAAAGTCAGGCGCGGCTGTTAAAACGTTTCGTGGACGAAGTGGTTCTTTGTTTCGATGCGGATGAGGCGGGGAACAAAGCGGCCGAGCGATCGATGGACGCACTCCTTCAGAACGATTTGATTATACGGGTTGCCGAGATGCCGGCGGGCGAAGATCCGGACTCTATCGTTCGGCGGGAAGGAAAAGAGGAATTTGTAAAACGCGTCGCGGCCGCGCGCGATTTTTTCGATTATTGGATCGAGCGGGAAACGGCGGCGGCGGATTTGAATTCGTTGGGCGCAAAAATGCAACTGGCGCGCAGGATGGCGGAGACAGTTTCGCGGGTGCACGACTCGTTTATGCGCGGAGAGGTAGTGAACAGGGTTAGTGCACGGCTCGGCGTTCCGGCTTCGGATTTGGAAACTCTTCTCGCCAAGCAGCCGCGTGAACGCTCACTCGGACCGAAGCGCAGAGAATCGGAACCGGCCGTGGTCCCGCCCCACGACGTTGCCATTCTTTGTCTTCTCGCCTTGAGAGACGAAGCAGCGCGCAATTTTCTTCTCGAACAAAACTGGCGCGAAGTCCTGGCGCAAACGCCGGGTGCAGAACTTCTCGCTCGTATTCTCGAGGCTGACCTCCGCGTCGACGATGCAGCCTCGCTCAACGCGTTTATGGCGACGCTCTCGCCGCAGGAGGAGGCGTTGGTTTCTGCTTGGCTCATGCAAAAGATGCCGCCGAATGCGAGCGCGGTGGTGGAGGATTGGTGGAAGGGACTGCGACAGGCCGCGTTGCGGCGTCAACTTGAGGTTGCAGAGAACCGGATGAAGCTTTCCGAGCTCAGCGTCGGCGACGTGGTCAATTTGCAGAAACAAATCCTTGACCTGCGCCAACAGCTCCACGACCTTTCGCAGTTTTCGTCTGCCCGCACGGGCGACAACTAATTGTCGATCTAACAGGCAGCAAATCGAGCCTCTCAGTCAATCCTTAACCGCGCAATCTTGGCCAGGCATTCGACACGAAAGACAGGGGCCCGACGGTCGTCGGCAAAGCGACCCAGTCCAAAACGATTTCGTCGTCGTTCCAGTGCGAAGGCTTTAACCTCCTGGCGAAAAATGAAGAGGCCGGCGAAAATCACCGCTTTTAAACCCAGGCGCATCAGCCCTCTCGTGCGCGCGCGCAGACAAATCGGTCGAAAGCTCGCTGGAGCGAAAAACGAAATGGCTGCGCAACTGCATTCCGCCACTGAAATTCAGGGCCGCATCCGGGAGCTGATCAAGCTCGCGAAAGAACAAGGTTATCTCACTTTTGACGACCTGAACGAAGCCTTGCCGGAAACGATCACCGCTGCCGATGAACTGGACGTCATTCTTACGCGACTGCGCCGGATGGAGATCAACATCATCGAAGCTTCGGAGGTCGACCGCTATAAAGACGGGAAGAAGGACACGGAGGAGGACGAGGAGGAGGAAAAGCCGGAAGCGAAGCTCGATATTCTTGATGATCCCGTGCGGATGTACCTCAAGCAGATGGGCCAGGTGCCGCTGCTTACTCGCGAGCAGGAAGTCGAAATTTCCAAACGGATCGAGGAAGCCGAAAACCTGGTGCAGAAGCATATCAATCGATTTGGTTTTATCGCGCGAGCGCATCTCGATCTTGCCGATAAGCTCACCCAGGGCCGGGAACGATTCGATCGCGTGATCCTCGATAAGAAAATCGAGAGCCGTGAGCGCTACATGAAAATGCTGCCGCGGTTGTGCAAGCAGGTGGAAAAGTTGAGCGGGTCGATCAGCCAGCAGTATGGCCAGCTTTCGCGCAATTCGTCAAAAAAGGAGACTAAGAAGCTCAAATCGTTTCAGAGAGCGATGGCGTCGCTGCAAAGATTTTACCCCAGGTTCTATTTCAAACAGAAGGTCACGGAAGAATTTGTTCACGTGGCGGACGAGGCGTACTCGACATCGCTCTATCTTCAGGCGGAAATAGCGAAACATCCGCGCGAACGAAGGAAACGTTTGCTATTCGGGGTCAAAGTGCGCGAGTTGGAGAAAACCCTTTGGCTTTCGCTCGATGCATACGCCGAGCAATATCAGGCGCTGAAAGGCTGGCTGCACCAAGCCCTCCGAGCTAAGACCGAGATGGTGGAGGCCAACCTGCGTCTCGTTATTTCGATCGCAAAAAAATACACGAACCGCGGTCTCTCGTTTCTCGACTTGATCCAGGAAGGAAACATGGGGTTGATGAAAGCGGTCGAGAAGTTTGAATATCGCCGCGGCTATAAGTTTTCCACTTATGCCACGTGGTGGATCCGCCAGGCCATCACGCGCTCAATCGCCGACCAGGCGCGCACCATTCGCATTCCCGTTCACATGATCGAGACGATCAACAAGCTGATGCGCGTGCAAAAACAACTTGTCCAGGAGTATGGCCGTGAGCCTACGCCGGAAGAAGTGGCGGAAGAGATTCTGTTGCCGGTCGATCGCGTCCGGGCGGTCCTGAAGATGGCGCAACAACCGATCTCGCTTCAATCCCCTGTGGGCGAAAGCGAGGAAACCAATTTCGGCGACTTCATCGAGGACAAAAGCGCGGAAAACCCAAGCGACATGACGGCAATCGTTTTGTTGAAGGAGAAAATCAAAGACGTTCTGGAGACGCTGACGGAACGGGAGCGCCAGGTGCTGGAGCAACGGTTTGGATTGGTTGACGGATACAGCCGAACACTCGAAGAAGTGGGCCGCCAATTTCGGGTCACCCGCGAGCGTATTCGGCAAATCGAAGCGAAGGCCTTGCGCAAAATGCGCCATCCGACCCGTATCCGGCAGCTCGAAGGTTTTTTGGAAGCGCCCGAAGCGTAGATGTCGATCTTACCACTCCTTTCCGCGCGCAACTTTCGATGACGCAATTAGTTCAATTGGCGGAAGAGTATGAAACGTGAAGATGACGAGCAGTTGTGGGACCTCCTTGGCCGTGCGGCCGAGCTCAAGCTTTCGCCTTTCTTCGCGCGCAACGTATTGAGACAAGTGCGGCAAGAGCCGCGTGCGTTCGAGCGTGTGCGATCATGGTTGAGCTGGCGAAGACTCGTCCCGGCATCAGGCTTGGCACTTGCCGTGATTGCCGCGATCATCGCCTTCCATCAGCCCGCTTCGCCGCAGCACCCGTCGGAACGCGAGCCCGATGTGGTGGCGAAGGTTGACCCGCAAGATTACGAGGTCGTCGCCGATCTGGACGAATTGCTGGCTTCGGACGATAACAACCTGTGGGAAGAAAATTCTACTTTGTAGTCGTAATCGCCACGCTGTCGCTCTTCGCTTCGACCTCTGGGTTCGCGCAAGGGC
>DMCG01000199.1:22332-24314 GCA_003445855.1 Spartobacteria bacterium
CCATCCGGCCGGGCGCCGAGCCCTGTCCGGCGCCACTCTCAATTCAAAAGTACGCGCGAACGATGGTTTTCTCTGTCTCCGGAAGATCGACAATCATTCCGCCGAAATGCCGAGCGGTGGGTGCAAATGGGTCCTCAAGAGCGCAATTTGATGCGCGAGCGGGAACAAGCGCATCGCGAACAACTCCAACGCGAAGCCGAAAAGGCTTTGCGCGAGGCAGGTCTTCGTCTCGACCAGGAAAAGCGCGATCTATTTGAAGAGCGCTACCTGCAGGAGCGCCGTAGAATCGAACGTGATCTGCGGCAAGAAGTGGAGACGAAACGTCAGCAGCAATTGCCGGTGCTGCAAGAGCGGTTAAAAAAAGAATTTCAAGAACCATCGCCGGCCGTAAGATCGGCACCGGCGGTCTCAGTGACCCCAACTCACTGACTGCGTGAGGGTCGGAAGAAAAAAATGAGCTGGCTCGGATTGCTTCCAAGCCAGCTCAGCGGATTTTACTCTTCTACGTCAGCTTAGTACCGATGACGGTAGTAATGGTGGCGATGGTGGCGATAATAGACGCGAGTAGCCCAGGTAAGCGTAGCCTGAATAGCCATAATACCCACCCGAGGAATCCCACTCCGATCCCGAACGAGACGCCAGCGTCACAAGGCGCAAAATCTTTCTCAAACCTCACGCGCTGCCTCACGGTCGAACCTGCCTCGCGGTCGAACAAAACTGGCGGGATGTTGCACCCCCGCCGGGTTAAGAAAAGTTCGAACAGCTTACAGCTTAATTTATCGCCACTGGCGGCGATGTCTCACGATAAAAACGCGGTGCCCGTGGTGCCAGTAAAAGGACGGCCCCACGGAGTAGCCATAGTATGGATACGGTCGATAATACCCATAAGGGTTATAGCCATATCCGTAGGCCGGGTAGCCATAGCCGTAGTAACCAACCGGGAACCCAAATCCGATTCCGAACGACACGCCAGCGTCAGAACGCGGCGCCGAAGCAAAAGCGAATCCACTTGCCACCAATGCAATTAAAAGAAGCCTTTTCCAATACATAAACATAAACTTTACCTCCCCAATTAATTGAACATTCGGTACGGCGAAAAGTTTCTCACTTTATTCAGGAGCCACGGTTTTAACATAAGCTGTAACGCAGATATTTTGGCCGATCCGCTGGTACGAGACACGATCGAGACGAATCGCCTCCATAGTGGCTTCGGCTCCGCGGCCTGAAAATGCGATTACCGGCCCTCCCGTCAAAATCGGACCCAAGTAAAGCTGAACCTTATCAATCAGACGGGCATCGAGCGCTTGACCAAGAACTTCGCCACCCCCCTCAATCAACACGCTCGTGACATTTTTTTCCCCTATATCTTCTAACACGCCAGCCAGCGACTTGCGCTTATAAACCAGTGTTCGCGCTGATAGCCGATCAGAAAACAAACGCGCCCGCGGTGGCAGATTTCCTGAACGGGTCAACACGACGCGCCATGGTTGTCGCGCGTGGTGCATACCACGCACGGTCAATCGCGGATTATCCACGCGAAGCGTTTGCGCTCCGATAAGAATTGCGTCCACGCGAGTGCGAAGCTGGTGCGCGTGACGACGGGCGGCAGAATCTGTGATCCAGCGAGGTTCACCGGGAGGCCGTGTCAATCGGCCGTCCAGACTCATGCCGCATTTTGCGATGACAAAAGGCCGCCGCGTGAGGATCCATTTATTAAAAGCCTCATTGAGGTTTGTGCATTCATCGGCCAAAACGCCGGCCCGCACTTTGATTCCTGCGTTTCGCAGTTGTGAAATACCTCTGCCGGAGTGACGGGGATTTACGTCTACCGCACCGATAATAACATTCTGGATGCCTGCTTTGATAATTTCGTCAGTGCATGGCGACGTGCGTCCAGTCGTGGAACACGGCTCGAGCGTTACATACAGCTTTGCCGCTTCGGAGATGGGACGGCCAAAATTGCGCAGGCACTCCACTTCCGC
>DMCG01000199.1:24675-25289 GCA_003445855.1 Spartobacteria bacterium
GCGCCGACGGCAGGATTGGGGCTCGTTTGCCCTAATCCCTTTCTGGCCTCTTTTAAGGCGGCCCGCATGAAGCGCTCATCGTTTTTTTCAAATGGGGTCACCATGTGACTATCTACCGCCGTGTGTATCCGTAAACCCATTTTCGGATCGCGTGAATTAGGAAGGTCTCGAGATTTCAATCGAGAACAACGAGTTGACGCTTATCGGACGCCGTTCCCTTCCAGCTGTGGAAGGCACGCTGATCCATCACGAATCTCGCCGCGAAAATTACCGGCGCACATTCGAGCTGGATCCGTCGATCAATTCAGACAAGATCAGCGCAAAGGTCGACCACGGTGCCGTGACTCTGACACTGCCGAAAGCGGAGCACGTCCGTCCCCGGAAAATCTCAGTCTCCTGAGCGAACCAGTTCTTTTGGCGATTAAGGCCGCGGACCGTGAGGTTCGCGGTTTTTTTTTGATTGCGCCCGAAGCTTTTGTGCTTGGCGAATCCGTCGGCCCCGACTTACTTAGAGGCATCCCGAATATGGCCACCAAAACTGAAGAGAAGACCGGTGAAAACAAAGTAATCGCCGCACGAAACAAAAATCTCGATCTGGCGATTCAGCAAATCGC
>DMCG01000011.1:0-5087 GCA_003445855.1 Spartobacteria bacterium
TTTTATCTACACTCCGCGCGATCTTTGCTCAATCTCCATCCATTGCACAACATCCAATATTCCTTTCGCCGCCTGCGCGCGGAAGGTGTCGAATCGCGAAGCCGAAATGGGTCCTTGCTCGTAGATGAGCGTAAAGAGTAATTGACGATCAAGACGCGAATCAGTGGAATTCGGACGCGCGCGGGCGTGCGGTTGTTCCATTGCAAGAACGTTTATTAGATCGACATCGGACGAGGCATAACAAGTTGATGAACGTTTGGATCGGCACATCAGGTTTCCAATACCCGGAGTGGAAGGGAAACTTTTATCCGGAAGATTTGCCGGCCGCCAAGATGCTGCCGTTTTATGCGCAACGATTTTCCACCACGGAAATCAATTACACGTTTCATCGCATTCCCGCGGCGAAGACCATCGATAATTGGTCGCAACAAACGCCGGCGCATTTCAAGTTCGCGCTCAAAGCGCCGCAGAAAATCACGCATTTTGCGAAGTTGCGCGATTGCGCCGACACACTCGACTATTTTTGCCAGATCGTTTCAGGACTTGGCGAAAGGCTCGGCCCGATTCTTTTCCAACTTCCGCCGAACTTCAAAAAAGACGCTGCGATATTGAGTTCGTTTCTTCGCGAATTGCCGTCGAAGTTTCGTGGCGCGTTTGAGTTTCGTCACGAGTCATGGTTCGACGAGGAAATTTTTGAAATGCTGAAAGCACGCAACATCGCTCTCTGCATTGCCGACACCGACAAACTCGCTACACCGACCGTCGCGACTGCGGACTACGGTTATCTCCGACTCCGGCGCGAGGATTACAACAAGATCGACATTGAACGCTGGGCGAACTTTGTTCGCGAGCAGCAAAATGCTTGGCGCGACGTTTTCGTCTATTTCAAGCACGAAGAAAGCGGCATCGGGCCGAAGTTGGCAATTCAGATGATGGATTTGTTAAAGCAAGATCGACAATCACCGTAGGCATGGCGATGACTTCGATCAGCGAAAATCTCGAACGCGTTCGCGAACAGATCGCGCAGGCCGCGGCTAAAAGCGGGCGGGATGTTTCCAATATCGAACTGGTTGCAATCTCGAAGACCCACGACGCCGAGAAGTTGCGCGCGGCTTATGAAGCTGGCCAAACGTTGTTTGGCGAAAGTCGCGTCCAGGAAGCGCGAGTAAAGATTCCGGAGTTACCCTCGGCGATTCGCTGGCATTTCGTCGGACATCTCCAGAAAAACAAGATCCGGCAGGCGCTGCCGCTGTTCGAATTGATTCACAGCGTCGACTCCCTCGCCCTCGCGCAAGACATAAATCGCATTGCCGAAGAAGAAGGTTTGCATCCGCGCGTACTTCTCGAAGTGAACGCGGCGGGCGAGGGGAGTAAATTTGGGTTCAAACCGGAAGCATTGCGCGCAGAAATGGAGGCGCTCCTCGCTTTGTCGCGATTGTCGATCTTGGGTCTGATGACGATCCCGCCGCTCGCGCCAGAGGCGGAGGCGTCGCGGAGGTTTTTTGTGCGGTTGCGCGAGCTGCGTGACCGGCTGCAAACAGAGTTTCATGTCGATCTTGCACAGCTCTCGATGGGGATGACGCACGATTTCCCCGTCGCGATCGAGGAAGGTGCAACGCTGGTGCGCGTCGGCACGGCCATCTTTGGTGAACGATCAAAGCCCCGAAAAGATTAGATCACTTCGCTGCCATGCTATACGTGAGTCACGTATAGCATGGTTTTGCGATTTTCCGGTTAGGAGTTTGAAATCGGGCTGCTCGTCGTTCCAGCGGTTCGAATGTTGCTCTTTAGATCGACATTCTGGTAAGATCGACAACCCATGCGCCTGGAGCCGACCAACATTCAACAGATCGGAAATGAATTTGCCATTCAATGGAATGACGGCACCGAGTCGTATTTCGATTTGCAATTTCTGCGGCGCGCATGTCCGTGCGCCGCGTGTGGCGGCGAGCCGGATGTTCTTGGAAATATCATGCGACCAAACGTGAGTTATTCCGAAAACAGTTTTGAGCTCGCCAGCTTCGAAATTGTCGGCGGTTACGCTGTGCAACCGCGCTGGCGCGATGGACATGGTACCGGCATTTACAGTTTTCAATATCTGCGGCGGCTCGCTGAAGCGCACATTTCAAATCCATCCGCATGACTGCTGCAACGAAGATCGTAATTATTGTTTTCTGCATTTCTTTATGTGGGGGAGGAATAATTTTTAATTCCAAGGAACGGACGAAAAACAGCGACCCGAAGACGCAGATCGAGCCGGTGATGAATCGCCAACTGCATCACCGCATTTGGCTGCGTGCTTAACGAACGGCCTGCCAAGCCGTAGTCTTGGCGCGCGCACAAGACGTTATAAAACAGCCCGCCTACGTTTTACTCCGGCGTGGCAGCCTTCACTTTACGCTGGCGCCAGCGAAGGTTGGAATTGTCACACGCAGCAACGACGTTCCACTTTCGCCGGGACGTAATTGTCGATCTTGCAGCGATGCCGGCACGAGAAAAAATTCTCCCCGCGCAAGATCGACATCGGCGCATCGGAGCGAGCCGCTCAGGCAGAAAATAATGGCGAACTGTCCAGGTGGAGCGACTTCGCGTGGCTTATCAAGTTTCCATTTTTGGATTTCAAACAATTTGTGCCTAATCAGTAGTTCGCCTTTTGGTTGCACGAGCTGCGGTTTGCAATCGTTAAGGTCGATGCACCGCAACGCTGGATCGACGTGCAGCTCTCGAGCCTTGCCATGTTCATCGACACGATTCCAGTCAAACACACGATAAGTCGTGTCGCTATTTTGCTGGATTTCGATGAGGAGATTGCCGGCGCCGACTGCGTGAAAGCGTCCAGCAGGAAGAAACATTCCATCGCCGGCTTTGACTCGAATGGTATGAACGTGCTCGGCGGCGGTGCCATCGCGAACTGCTTCTTCGAATCGAGCGCTCGTCAGCTCGTTCCGCAATCCGGCAAATATTTCGGCGTCAGGATCCGCGGCGGCGACGTACCAGAACTCGGTCTTCGGTTCGCCGCCTAATTTTGCTGCGATCTTTTCTGGCGGATGAACCTGGAGCGAAAGTTTTTCCTGCGCGTCGAGAAGTTTGACGAGCAAAGGGAATCGTTCGCTGTCCGGCACGTCGCCGAAGATCGACTCCGAAATACTTCGCGAGCCCCGATTGTTTCGGGGTTGTCGATCTTGGGTCCAAAGTTCGTGCAGAGTTTTGCCTTTGAGCGGTCCGTTCGCGATGACGCTTTGGGCTTCGGGCCGATCGACGATCTCCCACGATTCGCCGATGCGTGTATGCCGCGGCAATTTTTTCCTGAACTCGGATTCAAGTCGGCGCCCGCCCCACATTCGCTCCACGAAAATCGGTTCGAAGGTGAGGGGAGCTGTCATGGCAGATTGCAGATTGTAGATTGCAGATTGCTCAATGTAAAAGAGACTGAGGTCAGAAGTCAGAGATCAGACGTCAGATGTCAGCCAGCATGGCGGTTGGCAAGCGCTGCGCTTGCCCTACAATTTTTCGCGTACCACTGTGATTTTGCCCACTTCTTCTTGGTTTCCTGGGTTCCAGATTCTTTATTAATTGTGCAACGATTCTTCAAATATTGGCTGCCGGTTTTGATCTGGCTCGGCTTAATCTTTATCGGTTCGACGGATCTGATGTCGGCCGAGCACACGTCGCGCTTTCTTGTTCCATTTCTGCGATGGCTCGATCCGCGCATCTCGCTGGCCGCGATCGACGCCATTCAATTGATCATCCGAAAACTTGGCCACGTGGTCGAGTATGCAATTCTGGCTGCGTTGCTCTGGCGTGCCGTGCGCGGCGGCACGAATTTATGCGCGAAGATGTCGATCTTGTTCATGGCGGTCTGGTTTGCCTGCGCAATCTTTGCGGCCAGCGACGAGTTTCATCAATCGTTTGTGCCGTCGCGCACGGCTGCGCCGTGGGATGTGATGATTGACAGCGGGGGCGCGATTTTCGGGCTGTTGATTAGCCGGAGCTTTACCCGCCGCAAGCCAGGCGAAGTCTCAAAAATGTCGTCGAGCAAATTCACGGCCTGAGCCGCTTTTCAAATAGCGTTCGAAAGCTTTCGCTTTGGACTCAGATCGAAATGCGACCGATGTCTCGATGCTCCACGGTCGATACTTCCTCGTGTGGATGCAGGCGCCTTGATTATGCTCTTTTAGGCGAACGGTGAGATCTCTGGTTATTCCCGTATAATGAATGGTTTCATCACCGTCGCTGACGAGGATGTAAACATAGAAGAAGTTTCTCATCTTGGGGGGGCTTGCCAAGCCGTAGTCTTGGAGCGCCTTGAGACAATTGCTATCAAAAGCCCGCCTTCGTTTCCACTCCGGCGGGGCACCAGCCTTCGCTGTCGCTCCGCTCCAAGCGGAGGCTGGTGGGCCTGACTGGGCTCGAACCAGTGACCCTGCGCTTATCAAGCGCATGCTCTAACCAACTGAGCTACAGGCCCGGAAAAGTGCGCGGTCAGTGTAGCGACGTGAGCGCAATTCGCAATTCGATTTGAGGAAATTTGGAGGCAAGGGGGATTGGCCGGAGTCGTCGGCATGATTCTTTCTGCTTAGATTGCGAATGAAAGTCATCAAGATTGTGTTTGGAATTCTGGCCGCACTGTGGGCAATTGCATTGTTTCCGAAACTGTTCGGGGGAAACTCGCAGGGCGGTGATCTCGCATTCAGTCATTCGATGGGATCGGTGGTGGGAATCCTTATCGCCTCCGCGATAAGCGTAGCTCTGTTTCGAAGCGCGCTTAAAAGTTAGAGGCGGCCTTCGTTTTGATGTAGAGGCGGCTGTCCCAGCCGCGGTTTCCTGATAAGCGCCTGCGGACAGGCGCCACTACATCGTCTCCTGATGGTTGCCGAGTCGAAGCTCGCCGCGCAATCGTGGCAAGATTAAAAGAGTCCGCCTTCGGTCGCCGCGGCGACCTCCGGCGCGACAGTCTACGCTTTCCGCTACGCTGCGAGCGTAGACTGGAGGCAAGGGGATTCGAACCCCTGACTTCCAGCTTGCAAAGCTGGCGCTCTACCAACTGAGCTATGCCCCCGGAAAATCGAAGATGGCAGATTGTAGAT
>DMCG01000011.1:5409-6932 GCA_003445855.1 Spartobacteria bacterium
AGAAAGCAAAATTCCGAAGGTCAATCTTCAGCACAAGTTATTGCCCTTCGCCGCCGGCCTTCGTCTTCATGCGCTTTAACAGATACGTCCTTAACGCCACGGCGTTGTTGTGCTCGGTGTCCCGCGCGCTGTAAATAAGCGTAACGTCGCCTTCTCGAGCTGCCTCGACGAGTGGCTGCCACATCTCAGATTTCTTGTTCAACTCGGCAAAATACCGGCGCTGAAATTCCCGCCATCTAGCCGGGTCATGCCCGAACCATTTCCGCAACTGGTCGCTCGGTGAAACCGCCTTTACCCAGCTTTTCACCTTTACTGCCTCTTTGTTCAATCCGCGCGGCCACAAATTATCCACCAGAAAGCGAGTTCCATCCTTGCTCTCGGCGCGATCGTAAACTCGTTTTACGAAAATCATGAATCGCTTCAATACTGGCAAGTGTCAGGACATCGGGTTCAAATGCCGGCGTCGGAAGGATAATAATGAAGGACATCATCGCGCCACCCGCCTTGTCCCTTTCCGATATGCTCAAATGTATCAACAAACTCAATGCGGTTGATCCATTTGGCCATTTTGTAGCCCAGCTGGTTTTCGACGCGCAACCGCAGCGGCGCTCCGTAAGGGACCGGCAAAGGTTGGCCATTCATTTCATAAGCGAGAATCGTCTGAGACAGTCGGGCGATTTCCAGGTCGATCACCTCGTAGTAATAGCCATGGCCGGGCCTCTCCCATTTCTCATCTAAGGTGTGGAAAACGAGAAAGCGCGCGTTCGGCAATAGATCGCACTTATCCATAATGGCGGATACGGGCACGCCGGTCCACTGCGCGAAGTAACTCCAGCCTTGAATGCATATATGTAACGTGGTCTGCGTCTGGCGCGGCATCTGGCGCAGATCATCGAGGGAGAGACTTAACTTCTTCGCCGCCATTCCGCTTAGCTCCAGTCGCCAATCTTTGAAATTGGTTGCGGCGAGCCGCTCGTAAGTCTCGTTGCGTGGAGGATGCCCGTTGACACGCGCATACGCGGAAACGTGCTCATAGTTTTGCCGCGAATCCCAATGATGAAACAGGAATCGCTGCAAAGGATCGACGCCGAGTTCCAACAATCTTTTTGCTCGAAACGGAAAGGAGAGTGAATACCACGTTCCCCAAAAATGGAACGCGATCACGCCAGCGATGCCGATCAATCCGATCGTGACGGCGAGGACATGGGAGTGTGATTCGCCGCCGAGCACAATCTTCGCCATCTCAAGCGCGAAGCCATGCGCAACGACCAGGCTGATGTGGATCACGATGAAGCCGACAAAGAGGATCAGGCCAATGAAATGCAGACTACGCGCTGCTTGTCGTCCGCCAAAAATTCCGGAAAACCAGGGAAAGCGCGCAGCCAGCGCTGGCGACATCATGATGCCGGTTACGATTTGCAACGGCGACAGAATGAGAATGACGAAAAAGTAGGTGAGTTGCTGAATGCCGTTGAACGGGTTTCCATCGAGCGGCAGTCGAAAATGGGCATAGGCCACGATTG
>DMCG01000073.1:0-2137 GCA_003445855.1 Spartobacteria bacterium
GTTTCATCTCAACCTGATTTATTTTCAGAGCGGCGCCGACGTCATCAATTACCTGAATTCCGGGCCGGGACGCGACCGGCTGAAGGTTGCCGGGTTCGAATACTTAGGTCACTCGAACCGGGCCTGCTTCATGTTCGACTACAGCAACCTGCTGGACAGCGCGTCGAAATCATGGCTGCACGAAAGCGAGCTGAGCAAAATCGAGCGGCGTGATTTTGCGCGGGGCGCTTACGTTAAGAGCTGGGGTTGTCATACCGGCGAGAGCATGTCGAAGAAATGGTACAACGCCACCGGCACGCATATGATCGGCGCGATTGGCAAAACGCAGTTCATGATGGAAGAACTGCCGATCCTCACTTCCGAAGGCGGCAAGTGGGTGAACTAATTTTAGATTGCCGATTGTCGATTTGCGATTTGCTGTAGAGGCAGCCGTGTCGGCTGCATTTCGTTTAAATTTCGCAGGCGACACGCCTGCCACTACAGGATCGACGAGTTTTCCATTTTCGATTGTCGATCTTTCATTTAGCCTAGCGGCGCGATGAGATTTGATCAGCTGCACGCGCTTTATCATCAGCCGCTTTTCGATTTGATTTCGCAAAGCCGGGCGGTGCATCTCGAGCATTGGCGCGGTGAAGACGTGCAGCGTTGCAGTTTGCTCAGCATCAAGACCGGCGGGTGCAGCGAAGACTGCGCTTATTGCGCGCAGTCTTCTCATTATTCCACCGGCCTCGAGCGCGAAGAGTTATTGTCGATCCAAAAAATTACGGGCGCGGCGCAACGAGCACGCGCGCAGGGTGCGACGCGTTTCTGCATGGGCGCGGCCTGGCGCGGCGTGCGCGATGGGACGGAGAAATTCGAGCGCGTGCTCGAGATCGTGCGGGAAGTGAGCCAGCTCGGCATGGAGGTTTGTGTCACGCTCGGTGAGATCGGTCCGGTGGAAGCGCGTAAACTCAAGGCCGCCGGCGTCACGGCTTACAATCACAACATCGATACCTCGCCGGAATTTTATTCCGAAATCGTAAGCACGCATTCGTTCGAAGATCGCCTGAACACGATCGCCGCCGTGCAGGAAAGCGGCATGTCGGTTTGTTGCGGCGGAATCATTGGAATGGGCGAATCGGAAAACGATCGGCTGCGCATGATTGAGATTTTGAGCGAACTTGATCCGCCGCCGCAAAGCGTGCCGATCAATTGTTTGATGGCGATGCCGGGCACGCCGCTGGCCGATCAACCGCCGGTGGATGTTTTTGAGCTCGTCCGCCTCATCGCAGTGGCGCGCATCGCGTTGCCGAAGGCGCGCGTGCGCCTCGCCGCCGGGCGCACCAGAATTTCGCGGGAAGGCCAGGCGCTCTGTTTTTTTGCCGGCGCGAACTCGATTTTTTTCGGCGACAAACTTCTGACCGCGAAAAACCCGGCGGTAGATGTCGATCTTGCGTTGTTGCGCGAGTTGGGATTGGAAGTGGAAGAGGGTGTAGAGGCGGCTGTCCCCAGCCGCAACTAAATGATTCTGCGCGTGAGGACACGCGCCTCTACACCTTACGCGCGATCGATCAAGACGATCTCGCCTTGGAACGGCCGATCTTCCGCGCGGGTGACCAAACCGGCGCGGACTGGGTTTTGCTGCACATATTCCCATTTTTGCGCATAGCTCTCGTCGCTGCGTAACAAATGATCAAAGAACCCGGGCTGCCACAGAGATCGATTTGGCTCTTTCGGAAATCGAACCGTCACTGCGCGTTTAAGCCCTTTTACCCAATCAGCCAGAACGAAGTTGTCATCACCGCGAACGAACAAGTGCAAGTGATCTGGCATAACTACATATCGGACAATCGCGACGTTGAATTGCGAAATGCCTCGGTCGGCGTAGCGAAGCAAAGCTTCTTGGACAACTGCAAGCGAGGGAAACTTCTGTCGGTATAACGTACAGATCGTCACAAAGAATAACGGCGAGCCCTGCGACTGAAAAATTTCGGGTAAGCGCGGCGGCCGC
This sequence comes from Spartobacteria bacterium, assembly GCA_003445855.1. Taxonomy (GTDB): domain Bacteria; phylum Verrucomicrobiota; class Verrucomicrobiia; order Chthoniobacterales; family UBA10450; genus UBA10450. Next base: position 1,991 of record DMCG01000073.1, read on the forward strand.
CCTTTAATCATCCATCAGGTGCAGAGGCGGCTGTCCCCAGCCGCAACTAGATGGTGCTGCGCGTGAGGACACGCGCCCCTACACCAGCGCGGTGGTTGTGACCTTTGTGCGATCGAATTTTTCACTTTCGCATTGGTTTGGCGAGAG
>DMCG01000073.1:2432-7993 GCA_003445855.1 Spartobacteria bacterium
GAAGTGAAATTTACTCTGGCGAGGAAATTGTAAGGCAGTTGACTCGCCCTCGAATATTTTGTAGGGCCTTTCTGTGAATCCCGAAAGTTTTAGGGACTGACACCGACGCCCTGCAATTCCTGGAATGAAGATCTCCACCGATACCGGAAAAGCGGTCAGTTTAATTTTGATCTACACAGCGCTGCTGTTCTTTCTGATCGGCGTGGCTGCTCACCTGAAGAGCGATTTTCACTCGCGCGCTCTCATCTCCCGCACCGGACTCTACACTGCCGCAGTGCTCGCCGCGTTGGGAGTGATTACGCTTCTGTTCTCCTCGACCAGAAAACAGGGCTGAATCGATCTTGTAGCCACGCGCCTGTGGCGCGTCGCAGGAACGGCCCGCAGGGCCGTGGCTACAACGTCACCCGCAAAAAAATGCGGCGGCGACCCTTCTCCTGATCGCCGCCGCTCCACTCTCCGAATAACCGAGGTTATTCCTTCGTGGTGTCGTGAAATTCCTTCTGGGCGTTGCGCATGTCCTCGTGAGCTTTGCCCATGTTATCGAGTTTCTGCTGCTGTTCCGGCGTGAGCAGGGGCCGGATTTGCGACATCGTTTTGTCCATCACCGCTTTTGCTTTTTGCATCGCCTCCTGGTGGATGGCGACGATCTGCGGTTTGGCCTGATCGAGAATGGGCTGGGCTTTCGCCTGTTGATCCGGTGTCAGTTTCAATGTTTCGGTCATATGCTCAAGCGGATTGCCGTGACGGTGCCGGCCGCCACCGCCACCGTGGCCGTCTTCCGGTTGCGCAATGGCGAAGCCGCCGAGCGCGATTACCCCTGCGGCGGCAAATGCGAATAAGTTTCGTTTCATAGTTTTTGTTCTGTTTGGTGTTTTGCTAAGCGCTTTGCGCCTCTTTCACAATTGATGACCGGAGGAAGACATCGCCGGTTACAATTTTCTCTTGTCGATCTAACGGCGACATACTTGTAACCGCAACGCACGCACGCCGGTCTTAGTTAATAGTGTGGATGCGATCTCGACTACTACATGGACGATCCTGATGCACGCGCGCTGGTTGAAGCTGCGCTCCGGCATGACGATGAAGCGGCTCGCGAACTGGTGCGCCGTCTTTATCCGCTTGTCGCGAAAATGGTGCGTGCCCATCGGCCGCGACGAACTTCTGAGGAGGATCTTTGCCAAATGATTTTTATCAAAGTATTTCATAAGTTATCCCAATTTTCCGGCAAAGTACCGCTCGAGCATTGGGTCTCCCGCATCGCCGTTAACACCTGCCTCAATCAAATCGCAGCCGAAAAAGTGCGGCCTGAGTTGCGACACGCCGATTTGAGCGAGGAAGAACAGGCGGTCGTGGAAAATCTCGCGGTATCGTCCCACGAGCTGGCGCCGGACGAGCGATTCGCTTCCCGCCAGTTGGTCGAGCACCTTCTCGATCTATTGAAACCGGTCGAACGTCTCGTAATCGATTTGCTTTACCTGCAGGGACGTTCCGTGGAAGAGATTCGCAAGATCACTGGCTGGAGCACGTCCCTGATCAAAGTGCGGGCGTTTCGCGCGCGGCAGAAAATGAGAAATCAGCTCATCAAAATTTCGGCGAGAGAAAATTTATGAAGGATGTCGATCTAAAACTTGATCGGTTATTGCGATCGGCGGCGCTGACAAACGACGATGTTGCGCTGGAAGCGCCGTTCGGATTCGCTGCGCGAGTCGTGGCGATCTGGCGCACACAGGAAGGCGCGCCGAACGGAATCGCCCAATTGCTTCGTCGAGTCGCATTATTCGCGTGCGCCATCATTGTGCTCTCGGCCGCAGGCGCCTACCGCGAATTTAGGCAAACTCGCGAACTCGATGATTCGTTTTCCAATAAATTTGCGATCGCTGACGCCGCGATTCAGGATGAGTTTTCGCAATGAGCACCGCGTTGAAATGGAAGTTGATCGTCGGCTTCGTGCTCGTCTTTCTCGCCGGCGGCATGACCGGCGCATTTTTCGGCGCGTCTCAGGCGCGGCATTTCTTCTTTGCCCAACATCATCGGAGCATGCTGGGCGAGCGCATGCGGCAACGGCTGCGTGTGGAGCTCAAGCTCACGCCGGAACAGGTCACGAAGATTTCGCCACTCATCGACAACGCGACCGCTCAACTCGAACAGATCCGAATCGAGACCGGCCGGCGCGTGCACCAAACAATGACGCAAATGCACCGGCAAATGGCAGCGAATCTCACCGACGAACAGCGTGCGAAACTGGAGCGAATCGAATCGCACCATCGACCTTGGCGCGGGTTCCACGAGCCGCCGCCACGGTCTCCGGGCGAAGAGCCCCAGGAATAACAGCGGGGCGAATCGGCGAACCCATTTGCCACCTGGCCGCCATTCTTTTCGCGACAAAAACAGCTGCAGTTTTTTCGCAACCGAAATGCCGAGAATGAAAAAGACCAGGCAAATAACCAGGAAAAGAAAAAAGAGGAATTTTGCGATGCCCGCGGCCGCTGACGCGATCCCGGTAAATCCGAACTACGCCGCCACCAGCGCGATTACAAAAAAGATTAAAGCCCAACGCAACATTTTGCTCACCTCCGGAAAGAGAATCGTGCTCGCTCCCGGGATCGGCCTTGGATTTTTGATGTTGATTGAGATCTGAACGTTGAGCGTTTGAATTGTAGGGCAACCGCTCCGGTTGCCATTTCTCAACAAATGGCAGGCGACGCGCCTGCCCTACAATTTCCCGGCGATTTCGCGCAGCAAGCCCGGGCCGCGATAAATATAGCCGGTGTAAATTTGCAGAAGCTGCGCGCCGGCGTCGATTTTTTCGCGCGCCGACTGGCCATCGCAAATCCCCCCGGACGCGATGACCGGGATTGTCGATCTTGCCGTGATTGCGCGGACAAAGGCGGTCGATTTTTCGCGCAACGGCGCGCCGCTCAAACCGCCTGCTTCATCAAATGGCGCCGGAATCGACGAGTGGTCGATGGTTGTGTTCGTGGCAATGATTCCAGCGATTTCATTTTCTTCGCAGGTGGAGATGACCTCGTTCAATTCGTTAGGCGAAAGATCGGGCGAGATTTTTATCAGCACCGGTTTACGCGCGATTTGGTTTTTGTCGCGAACGGCACGAAGCAATTGCGCCAGTGCATTGCGTCCCTGCAACTCGCGCAAACCCGGCGTGTTGGGCGAGCTCACATTTAACACAATGTAATCGGCAAATTCCCGAAGCAGCCGGAAAGAGTATAGGTAATCGTCCGTCGCCTCCTCCAACGGTGTCTCCCTTGATTTGCCGATGTTGATGCCGAGCGGAACATCGGGCCAGCGCTTGCCGCTACGCAATTTGCGCAGCCGTTCGGCGATCGCGGCCGCCCCATCGTTGTTAAATCCAAGGCGATTGATCAAGGCTTCTTGTTCGGGAAATCGAAAAATGCGCGGTTTCGGATTTCCGGGCTGGGGTTTGGCGGTTACGGTGCCGATCTCGATAAAACCGAAGCCGAGCGCGGCCCACGCGGGTAAAGCAACGCCGTTCTTGTCCAGGCCCGCGGCCAGTCCGATCGGATTCCGAAAGGTCAGACCGAAAACTGTTTTCGGCTTCGGCGCGGGCTGAAAAGATTGGAGCGCCCGCAACGCAAGATCGACATGGGAGGCGCCGCGCAGCAGCGCGATCGCGAGATGATGCGCCGCTTCCGCGTCGAGAGAAAAGAGCAATGGCCTAACGAATCGCTCGTAGGCATTTCTCATTTGCCGATGCAGAACTGGCCAAAGACGGAATCGAGGATCTGCTCGACATCGACCTCGCCAATCACTTCGCCCACCGCGCGCAACCCCTGCTTAAGATCGACCGCGACATATTCCGGCGAATGCCCTTCGCTCATGGCCGTCCGTGCGCGCTCGCACGCTTCCAGGGCCCGGCGCAAGCAATCGCGATGCCGCATGTTGATTGTCGCGCTGCTTTCCGGCCGCAAGTTTTGGTTGGTGATGCGTGAAAGAATTTCCTCTTCGAGGTCCGGCAGAGCTTTCCCTGTCACACAAGAAATACGAAGCGCATCGAAATTTTTCCAGTCGTGATGTTCGGGCAAATCGCTTTTGTTCAGCAGCACGATTTCGTTGCCGTTCGTGGCAGACGCATCGAAATGCGGCGGTTTCGGAGCGTTGCCATCCGCAATGTGCAGGCGCAAGTCCGCCGTTTGCAGCGTTTTTTCGGTGCGCGCGATGCCTTCGCGCTCCAGTTCGTTTGTCGATCTACGCAGCCCGGCGGTGTCGAGCAAGCGGACCGGCACGCCGCGGAGATTGATCGTCTCCTCGATGGTGTCGCGCGTTGTGCCGTGCGTTTCACTTACGATCACACGGTCGTATCCGAGGAGCCGGTTGAGCAAACTCGACTTGCCGGTGTTGGTCGCGCCGTAAATGACAACCCGTACACCTTCGCGCAGAATCCGCCCTTGCTCCGCGGTCGCCAGCAAGATCGACATCTCCTGGCGGATCGAATCGAGTCGCGCGCTTAACTTTTCCCCTTCATCCGGCGCGATATCCTCTTCCGGAAAATCGATCGATGCTTCGATGTGCGCGACAAGATCGACAAGTGCGTCGCAGATTTGTTTAATTTTCTGGCCGAGCCGGCCTTCGAGTTGCTCGGTGGCGGAACGCAGTGCAAGATCGGTTTTGGCGCGAATTAAATCGATGACCGCTTCGGCTTGAGTGAGGTCCATTTTGCCGTTGAGGAACGCACGCTCGGTGAATTCGCCGGGCCGCGCCGCGCGCGCGCCGGCGCGGAGACAAGCTTCGAGCACTTTCGCGCTGACCAATGTGCCGCCGTGGCAACTGATCTCGACCAAGTCTTCGCCGGTGTAACTGGCGGGGGTGCGGTGAATCGACATCATCACTTGATCGATCAATCGGCCCGTTTCATCGACAATCTCGCCGAGATGCTGGACATGCGGCGCAAACTGCGATGGCTTCTCTTTGCCGCGAAAAATTTTGTCGGCGGCTGAGATGGCATCGGCGCCGGAAATACGAACAAGCGCAATCGCACCTTCACCGGCGGGCGTGGAGATGGCCGCGATTGTGTCGCCGGCGATCAATTGTCGATCTTCGGCCGATGTCGATCTTACGAGAGAACTTCCTTTAGCGCTGCGATGCATTTTTTATTTTGTTCCATTGTCCCCACGGTAATGCGGACCCATTCCGGCAAATTGTAGCCTTTGAGCGGACGGACGATGATTTTGCGCGCGAGCAATTTTTTAAAAACGGCGGCACCGTCGCGGACGTTGACCATGACAAAATTGGCTGCGCCCGGCACAAATCCGAGTTTCATTTCGACAAAATGTTCTTCCAGGTAAGCGCGCCCCGCATCGACAACCTCTTTCGTTTTGCGTTGATGCGCCTGGTCGCTGAGCGCGGCCAATGCGCCGGCCTGGGCGATGGCGTTGACGTTGAACGGTTGCCTCGTTTTTTGCAGCACGTCGATCAAGCCGCGCGGTGCGATGCCATAACCAACCCGCAAGCTGGCCAGGCCGTGAATTTTTGAAAAGGTGCGCAGCACGACGATGTTTCGGCCTTCGCGAACGTAGCGAAGCGTG
>DMCG01000073.1:8357-8695 GCA_003445855.1 Spartobacteria bacterium
GCACGCGCGACATGAAATTGTCGATCTTATCCTGAGCGATCAAGGTGCCGGTCGGATTGTTCGGGTTCGCGATGAAAATTATTTTCGTTTTCGGCGTAATCGCGTCGAGCATCGCGTCGAGATCGTGGCGATAATCCGGGCTTGGCGTTTCAATCGTGCGCGCGCCGAAAAGGGTCGCGATCAGTTTGTAGGCGATGAATGCGTGCTCGGAGGTGATCACTTCATCATCGCGATTCAGAAAGGCATGGCCGAGAAACTCGATTATTTCGTTCGAGCCATTGCCGAGAATGATGTTCTCGCGCTTGAAATTTAGTGTGGCGGCAAGCGCCTCCCGCAAA
>DMCG01000067.1:0-4030 GCA_003445855.1 Spartobacteria bacterium
CGCAGGCAAAGGGCAGTATCGTAAAGATCGCAAACGTGAAGTAACGGATGTTTTGTTGTGGCGAACGACCTCGGCGGTGGCGGCGGCATTTTGTTTCCCCTTGCCAGCGGCGCGATCGGTCAGATATGCCCACGAATCACACGAATTACGCTAAAAGGAAATCCGAAGCCTGAGAAAAAGAAAAATTTCGCGTCAATTCGCGTGTTTCGCGGGCCGCTTTCTTAGTCAGCTAGCGTAATCGGCGATGGCATTCGCCACATCGAGTGTGGAATCTTTGCCGCCCTCGCCACGGCGAGTCCGACCGATGGCGGACATGTCGTTGACGCTAACTGGCGTAGTCCGCAATCGCCTTTGCAACCTCTAACGTCGAATCTTTCCCACCCATATCATAAGTGCGGACTTTGCCTTCCGCGATGACGCGAGCAACGGCGGATTCTAAACGCGTGGCCATTTCGTTTTCTTTGAGCCAGTCGAGCATCAGCTTGGCAGTCAGTAGCATGGCGATTGGATTGACCTTGTATTGGCCAGCGTATTTCGGCGCCGATCCATGGGTCGGTGCTTTCTTAGATTGTGACCTGCTCGTATGAGAAGCGTGGGATATCGGCGCGATCGCTGGCGTGCTCGACGGTTATGCCGCGGATATTCCCTTTATCATCCAAATCAAGAAGCGTGTTTTCGTCCAGATCGCGGGTCTCCGCCACCTTTGAAGCCTTAAACTCGATGTAGAGTGTATCTGTGTCCTGGAAATACTGGATTTTCATGGCTTAAACGAACGATCAAAGAAGGCGTTGTGAACCGTCTCCCGATCTGGAAGCATTATAACCCGTAAATATCGCCCGTCCATTTCAGCCACGCGCGTCCAAAGGCGAATTCGGCCATCTGCTTGAAGACTCTCTTTAATCGGATGATCAATGGCCCGTTGAATCCATTCATCCCGAATCTCAGCGCGGTCAGCTCGACGTCGCATGGCGATGAAATACTGCGTGAACTTCACGCTCCCATACTACAAAAACGCTCGCCAAAAGCGCGAGGGGAATAGCAGCGGCGCAAACGGGCGTCTCTTGGTTTAGGAAGTTGCGTACTCGGCGACGGCTTTGGCTACGTCGAGCGTGGAATCTTTGCCGCCCTCGCCACGGCGAGTCCGTGTCGCCGCGGCGACCGGACATGTTGTACGCCGGTCTTGCCAGATTCAATGTGAGGTCATCAGCTGGCGTAATCACCAACGGCTTTCGCTACGTCGAGAGTTGACGCTTTGCCCCCCATATCATACGTGCGGACTTTGCCTTCCGCGATCACGCGAGCAATGGCCGATTCCAGACGCGTCGCCATTTCGTTCTCCTTGAGCCAGTCGAGCATCAACTTGGCGGTCAAAAGCATCGCGATCGGATTGACCTTGTATTGACCGGCGTATTTCGGCGCCGATCCATGGGTTGGCTCAAACACGGCATATTTGTCGCCAAGATTGGCGCTGGGCGCGAACCCAAGTCCGCCGACCAGGCCGGCGCACAAATCGCTAACGATGTCGCCAAACATGTTCTCCGCCACCAGCACCGAGTAATCCTGCGGATTCTTGAACATCCACATGCAGATGGCGTCGATGTTCGCGTCGTCCGCGCGAATGTCCGGGTAATTCTTGGCCACGTCGCGGAAGCAACGCATCATCAAGCCGCCGGTTTCACGCAGCACGTTGGGTTTTTCGATCAGCGTGACGCGCTTGCGTCCGGTTTTCCTGGCGAACTCGAAGGCTTGCTTGCAAATGTTAGTGCAACCTTGCTTGCTCATGATGCGGGTGGAGAGCGCGACGTTCTCCAATCCTTTGTCGATCCACTTCTTCATCTTCGGATTGGCGCACAGGGCTGTGTAAACCGGCTCTGGCAGTGGGAAAAACTCGACGCCGCCGTACATGCCTTCGGTATTTTCACGGAACACCACTTGATCGATCGGAATGTCCGCGCCGCTTGGATTGGCGATCTTGGTGCCGCGATAATTCAACGGGTTGCCGGGATAACTTTTGCACGGCCGCATGTTGGTATGCAGATTGAACATCTGCCGCAGCTTGACGATGGGCGAGAAGTAGACCAGCCCCTTGTCCTTGAGTTCCGGAATCAATTCTTCCTTGGCCTCGCTTTGCGGTTTGCTGGTGATCGCGCCGAAGAGACCGCAGGTGGTTTCCTTAAGAGCTTTGACGGTGCGATCGGGAAGCGCGTTGCCTTCCTTGCACCAAAAATCCCAGCCGATGTCGCAAGGCACATACTCGGCATCGAGTTTCATGCGATCCAACACGATCCGCGCCGCCTCCATGACATCATTGCCAACTCCGTCCCCAGGCATCCACGCAATTTTGTATTTAGACATTTGGCCGTGATGTTATCGGCGGGCGTCACGACTCGCAAGTAACGGCCGCCCGGATCATCAGCTGCTGGCTTCGCAAGGTGAGGCCGCGAAGAATGTTGATCGTTGATCCGCCTTCGCCAAGGCTACGGCGCGACAGGTGGTTGAGGGTTGAGGAAAATCATTGCGACTAAATTCGTTTCCGACGAAAATGTATCCATGGACCCTGTGCTTCCATTGGATCGGATGACGGTCGAGGAGAAACTCAGAGCGATGGAAATGTTGTGGGACGATCTCTGCCGGAACGAGAAGCAAATTCCAGTAGCTGATTGGCAAAAGGACCTGCTCGATGATCGGCAGCGTCAGATCGAAGCAGGCGAGGCGAAATTTAGTGATTGGGAGTCGGCGAAGAAGCGGATCCGTGATCGGACCATCGGGCTGCAAAGAAGTTGATGGTTGATGGTCGAGAGTTGAGGATTCAGGCAGGGAAGTTGCTGTCTTAAGATTGGTTGACACGGTGGGAAATCCCACCATACTACATTTTATGCCAGCAACAAAATTGAAGCACAAGCTGACCGTCCTAGAACGTTATGATGTTGTCGCTGATGCAAAGAAACGGATCAATCTGCGCAACGCCAAGACGAAATATTTTCATGTGAAGGCGCTATCGAACGGCTGCTACGTGCTCGAGCCGCGCGTGTTGGTGTCGCCTGACATGATTTCCGTCCGCTCGTTGAAGATGCTGGACAAGTCGGCGGCCAATTTGAAGAAAGGTCTGGCTTCAGCGCCCATCGACCTGTCTGCATTCCTCAAAACCTAGGATCGGTTGATGGCTTTCCACATCCGCATGGGAGTGCCGGAAATGGAAGCGCTATGGAATGATCTTTCGACGCGCAAGCAGGATGGGAAGCTGCACAAGAACGAGGAGAAATTGTTTAAAAAATTGGTCAAGGCCCTTGGTTATCTTTCGGCGAATCCCAGACATAACAGTCTGGCCTCGCACGAAATCGAGGATTTGACCCGCAGACACGGGTTCAAGATTTTCCAATCCTATCTCGAAAATAGAACGCCTGCAGCTGGACGGATGTTCTGGGCCTATGGACCGGACAAAGGAGACATCACCGTTCTGGCGATTGAACCGCACCCGGAGGATGAAAAACGCGGCGCTTACGAGCGCATCAAACTCGCATCATTGCCAACGTGAGAAAGTCCGAAACTACCCGTTTTTTTGCGGCTTCGCGCGAAGCCGAGCGGCCACCAGATTTTCGGCGCCGCCCGCCACGATCAATTCTTGAGCCGCGGGACTCAGCGGCGGAAAGGCGAATGATTTTCCATCCATGGTCAGGATGGATTTGCCGTAATCAATCGTGATCTCCGGCGCCACTGTGGTGGGCGCGTCCCGCAGCCGCGGGATGGCGCGCAAGTGCGTCACCAACTCGGGGCACTCAAACACCACGAAGCCGTTGTTGAACGCGTTGCGCTTGTAGGTTTCGGAAAAGCTGCTGGCGATGACGCATGGAATGCCCTTGAACTTTAGCGCCGTGGCCGCCTGCTCGCGACTGGATCCGGTGCCAAAGTTCAGTCCCCCCACCACGATGTCGCCGCTGCGATAGATGGTGTTGAAGTTCGGATCGAAATTTTCAAATGTCACCGCCGCCATCTGCTCATGCGTGAGATCGTCGCGATAGGTGTGCTTGCC
>DMCG01000067.1:4358-8590 GCA_003445855.1 Spartobacteria bacterium
TGGAAAGCCGGCGATGATCTCCACCGAAACGGGCGACTGCGGTTTGCTTTGAGCGCGGCGAACAGCGGTGCCCGCGGCGCGATCCGCGAATGTTTTTGGCGCGCAAATAAATCCAGCAAGGGCGCTGGCCGCCACGACGGCGGGCGAACCCAAATACACCTGCGCGTCTGGGTCGCCCATGCGCCCCTTGAAATTGCGATTGGTGGCGCTGATCGCGATTTCGCCTTTGCCCACCAGACCGCGACCCAAGCCGATGCATGTTCCGCAACCCGGCGGCAGCGGAATGGCGCCCGCATCAACCAAAGTTTTCCAATCACCAGCGGACTCCGATTTGGCTTGCACTTCGGCGCTGGCGGCGGCCAAATAAAATTCGACACCCGCGGCAACGCGTCCACCGCGGGCGCGCACCACTTCCGCGGCGTCATGCAAATCCTCCACGCGCGCGTTCACGCACGACATCAAATACGCCTTCTGAATGGGCACATGTTTCCGCTCCATTTCCGCAAGCGACACCATGGTCTTCACTTCATTGGGACCGGATACATGCGGAACCACGGTCGCCAGATCAAGTTCAAGTTCAATGGCGTAGTGCGCGTCCGCGTCAGCGCTCAACTCGCTTCGATTCTTCCACCACGCATCGATGTCGGCGTTGGTGTAGCCGGAGCGACTCTTGGGGCCGCGCGTTCCCGGGCGTCTGTCATTCGTGAACTCGCCGACGCGCGATCGCAAATGATTCACCGTCATTTGATCAAATGGAAACACGCCCGCCAGCGCGCCCCACTCGGTGGTCATGTTGGCGATGGTCATGCGCGCAGCCATGGAAAAATTCGCCACTCCATCGCCCATAAATTCAACGGCGTGATTGAGCACCTCATCCTTGTTGAAGAGTCCGCACAAAGCGATGATGACATCCTTGCCGGTGACGCCCGCTGAAAGATTTCCCTTGAGCAGCACCTTGGCCACCGCGGGAACTTGCCACCATGTGACTCCGGTGGCCCAAATACTCGCGGCGTCGGTTCGCACCACGGGCGTGCCAAGCGCCGCCACGGCGCCGTACAAATTGGAGTGCGAATCGCTGGCCACCACCAACGCGCCGGGAACAACATAGCCCTGCTCCACCATCACTTGATGCGAAATGCCGGTGCCTGGCGGGTAATAATCGATGCCGTGTTCGCGCGCGAACATTTGAATCTTGGCGTACTTGCCCAGATTTTCCGGCGTGACATTTTGAATGTCGTGATCGATGGCGAACACTGGTTGCGCCGGATCCGCGATCGCGGTGGCGCCGATCTGCTTGAACTTTGGAATCACGGCGCCGGTGTTGTCATGCGTCATCACATGGCGCGGACGAATCGAAATGAAATCTCCGGCGCGCACCACGGTTCCCGCGGCGAGTCCATCAGCGTGGCGTGCGGCAATCTTCTCGACGAGCGTGAGGCCCATATCAATTTCCTTACAATTCACGACCTTCAGGCATTTTTCATCGGCTCATCTCGCCGGCTGCGCGCAGAACGGCGTCCACTTGCGCTTTCAATGGCCCCAGCTTGCTCTGCACGACGTCCCAGAGGATTTCATCATCGACATTGTCGTATCCGTGGATGAGCCGGTTTCGTAGCCCGATGATACGGTGGAATTCGGGAACCTGGACAGCGAGCGATGTTTCCACGGCGCCCGCTTTGTTCAATGCTTCGCCGATGATCTCAAACTGACGCTCGACCGCTGAGCGAAGCAGGCGGTCGCTTTCGTAAGCCGGGAAGTCTTTGCCGGCGACAAACTCGGCGATCGCTTCGCAGGCGTTGACCGCGTCAAGCAGCCGCTTCTTGGCCTCGTTCGTCATAGACGATCTGCCGCGCAACCTCGACTTCGCGCCGGAAGTATGGATTGCGAATGCAACGCTCAGTCAGCAGATCAACTTTGCGACCGAGAAGCCGCTCGACAGCGGCAGCAAAATCGAGGTAGCGGTCCGCGTAGGTACCGGGGGTCTTATCCGCGAAGCTGACGATGAAATCGAAGTCGCTCTTCGCGGGATCGAAGTCACTGCGCGCCGCAGATCCGAATACTTCGAGCCGCCGCACTCCGAAGCGCCGGCACTGTTCAGCCAAGCTCCGTCTGTGTTCGTCGATGAAAGGGCTCATGTGAATCTCCAAAGGTAGATTAACGGCGTCCACAAGAAAGTGCCAGTCTTGTGATCAGTCCCACTGGCAGCACTCCGATTCTATTTTGCGATGCAGATGTTTTTCGGCTCGGCGAAGCGTCACTTCTTGGCGGCACGCTTGCCAAGAAACTTGGCGATGTCAAAGTCCACGAAGTCGGCGTGATGGAAAATAATCGACTCGATCGAGCGCTCCATTTTGTCGCCCTCATGACTGTGCGTGGCGATGATGTGCATGACTTCGCCGGGAATGCCGTGCTTGTAGGCCAGCGCGACGCCGGTGAATGGATGCCGCACTTGCTGCCCAAATGTGCCCTGAATCACTTTGCCCGACGCGTCCTTATCAAACTCCAGCGGCTTGCCCACATCGGCCAGCAGCGCGCCGGCGATGAGAATATCTCGCCGAATGGGAATGCCGCAGCGGAACGAACTCTCCAGCACATCCGCGATGGCGATGCATTGCAGCGCGCATGAATTGAGATGCTCGACGAACGTCATGTCGATGTCGCCGGCAAGCAGCGTGAACTTGACGGCGCGAAGTTCGTCAAAGGTCCAGCCCTTGCCGCCCAAGCCCGTGGTGATGGCTTCGTTCCACACGGCGGCCACTCGTTCGCGCAGCGACTTGTCGTTGATCTTCATCAAGCTGGGAAAGAGTTGCGCGATTTCGTTGACGCCGTAGTTGGTTCGTTGGGTTGTTGTCATGGTGATAATTTCGATTCTAATTTAAGGCCCTCGCGCACTTCTTTGCGCGGAGTAATGACCTTATACTAGCGGTCCATCTTTGCTTCAGTGCAGCGCTGCCTCCGGCAGCAAGGTGCGGATATACTCGCGAGCTCGTCTGGCAAGCTGCAACATCGCTACGGCCTCTTCTTTTGACGCTGGCTCATATTCACCTGGATAGCGGATCGCAGTTGCGTGCTCGGTTAAGCTGGCGGCGTCGCGCGGGGTCCACCCAAGTGCGAGCGGTTCTGGAAACAAAGTAAGCAGCTTTGCGAGGTCATGTGTTTTCGGAAACGCAATATCTCGCCAGAGAAGCAGTGCTTTCATATATTTCTCAGCACATTGCTGGGCATGAAAACAGATGACGCTCCATGGGGCGTCCTTAGCGCTCTGCAAATGCTCGGCCGCACGCATGTCTTCCTCAGCTTTCCTGACCCACTGGGCAGCCAGCTTGGCAAGATCGTCAGCGTCGCTCATACAGGATTTTTCCCTCGCGTGAGGCGGGCTGTTCCATCGTTCCTGGAATATCCTTCCTCCAGGCGTACTCTTCAGGACGGCTGACGATGACGTCCTTGGCAATCGGCAGGTCGTGAAGTTCCGTTCGCACATCGATCTGCTTCTCACGCCGTGATCCTTCAAACGGCATCACTATCAGCAAATCCACATCACTGTCCGGACCTGCTTCGCCGCGTGCGTGTGAGCCTAGAAGGATGATCTTCTCGGGATGGAATCCCTCGACAATCCGCCGTACCATTTCGGCGATGGCTTCTTCGATCCCGGGCGATGGAGCTGTAGTCTTCATCTGGGCACGGCCGCGAGCTGCTTGATCAAGCGGTGACGATTTCCTCCTGTGCCAGCCAGGCGGCGTATTCCAGCGCCTGTTGCACATCTGCCTTTTCCAAGTCGGGATAATCCGCCAGCAACTCTTCGGTTGTCGCGCCATGAGCTAGCTGACCTACGATCACGGAGACGGGAATCCGCATCCCGCGAATGCAGGCCCTCCCGCCCATGATGGCAGGATCGAATGTAATACGATCGAACGTCATGTTTGCAATGATAGCCTATTTTGGCACAGCAAGCAGCATCGCATCGAGCAACCGTTTTTCTTCACTCTCTTTCAGGTAAAGCGCGGAGAGCGCATTAGCGAGCCGCCCAAGCCCGTGGTGATGGCTTCGTTCCACACGGCGGCCACCCGTTCGCGCAGCGACTTGTCGTTGATCTTCATCAAGCTGGGAAAGAGTTGCGCGATTTCATCGACGCCGTAGTTAGTTCGTTGGGTTGTTGTCATGGTAGTCATATCGATTCTAATTTATGTGGGAATGCTTCTGGGAGCGGGACCGTCATAGCCGTGATTGACTGG
>DMCG01000067.1:8870-9577 GCA_003445855.1 Spartobacteria bacterium
ATTCGACGCATCGGTTTCTCGCGGGTTTGCTCTTCGATATCCCGCAGTCGCGGGACCACCAGCCCGGGCGTTCGCGCATGCGCTAGGCGCGCCCGAGGAGCTATTCTGCAAACAGAGCGACGAAAGCCGCCCGTTCACGGTTCTTATTTAGTTAAGCGTAGGCTAGCTTTCCGCGCGGCTCGGGGATCGGCCGACCAAGTTTACGCGCGGTTTCAATCCATTCATCGATGATGATTTCGGCATTGGCGACGGCTTCGGCATAAGTTTGACCATCTGCCATGCAGCCGGGCAGCTCGGGCACTTCGACAACGAAACTCTCGTCTTCTTTGCTCCAGTAAATGATCAGTTCGTAGCGCATTTATTCGATCTCGATCTTATACTTTAAAAGCAGTTCGCGCACCTGTTTAACTTGGTACGGCTTCGCGTTCCCGTTGCGCGGCTGAATGTTGATGATCTCCACAACTCCATCTTTGTAGTATATCCGATGACTTCCTCCCCTTGCTCGCGATTGAAAACCGGCCCGCTTAAGAATGTAGCAAAGATCATCGAAATCAAAATTTCGATCTGATCGGCCGCTGAGGATCTTCGCGGCGAGTTTTTCCGCTTTGCTCATCGGCAAGATTAAACGCGCTCCGCGATGCAACGCAAAGCGTGGATTAGGAAGCTACCGTTCTGGGAGCGGGCCCGTCATAGCCGTGATTGACTGG
>DMCG01000067.1:9858-10739 GCA_003445855.1 Spartobacteria bacterium
ATTCGACGCATCGGTTTCTCGCGCGTTTGCTCTTCGATGACATGCGCCACAAGCCCGGGCGTTCGCGCGATCATGAAAATGCCGTTGAAAGCCGCGGGATTCATGCCCAAATCGGCGAGGATGGCTCCGATGGCGCCGTCCACATTGATGGGCAGCGGTTTCTTCGCATCGGCGAAGGATTTTTCAACGGCCCGCGCCGCTTTCATGTGCGCTCCGTCCACGCCGGCTTCGCGCGCGAGCGTGAACAGCCGCGCCGTGCGTGGATCCTTGGTGTGATAGCGATGACCAAATCCCGGCATTCGATCGCCCGTTTCCTTCATGGCCGCGAGCGTGCGCGTGGCGGCTTCATCCATCGAAATGGACTCATTCGTGGCGCGATCGGCGATTTTTTTCAATTGCCGGGCGCAATCTTCAATGGCGCCGCCATGATGACGATTGATCGACATGATGCCGGCGGCGACCGACGCGCTCAACGAGGCGCCGGTGGATGCGACGGTTCGCGCGGCCAACGCGCTTGGAGGCGTGGCGCCATGATCGATCGACGCCACCAACACCGCATCCATCAAACGCGCGATGGGCGGCGCCGGCAATTCGCCGGTCAAAATTAAATGCACCGCGGCGCCAAAGGACGCGCGCCCCATCAGATCGGCGATGTCGTATCCGCGCACCGCGACTCGGTTGGGCTCAACGCGCGTCACGGCGGTATTCCACACGGCGTTTTTATCGGTTTCACTCATAAGACTTTTGCCTTTCATTCGCTTGAGAATTTCAACCACCGCACTCGGCAGTTCACCAAACGCATCGACCACGGTGGCGCCGGCCTCACGCAACGCCTTCACTTTGCCGGCGTGCGTGCCTCGACCACCTTCAATAATCGCGCC
>DMCG01000169.1:0-781 GCA_003445855.1 Spartobacteria bacterium
CCGAGCCCATCGTGAAGAAGGCAATCACGCACAGCGCGATTGCCGCAGAAATAATTTTGTTGTGTCGCATAATTAGTATCCTTTTTTGATGTTTTTGTTTTGGCCGTCACTGGGTACTGCAAGAAACTTGACGTGAGGTTATGCGGAAAATTCCGACGGTCGCGGTAGGGACGCCGCGCTGCGGCGTCCAGGAGAGCGCGGCGCGCTCCTACCTTTTTGATGGCGCCTGCTTTTCCGCGGCGTCGATTTCCGCAAGCGACGGCGCGGGCCAGAGCCTGACCGTTCCGTCCGCGCCACACGTCGCCAAGAGGTCGCCCGCGGGCGAGAATGCCGCGGAATAAACAGACGCGCCGTCGTGGCCGAGCGTCAGCGCCAGCTGCGTGTTCGCCACACACCAAAATTTTATTGTCCCATCCCAACTGGTGGAAACGAGCGTCTTGTCGTCCGGTGCGAAGGCCATTCCCCAGATCGATTGCGTATGAGCTGCGATGGATTTGATCGGCCGTTGCCGCAGCACATCATAGATGGTGATGCGGTTATTTTCCGCGCCGGAGGCGAGAAGAGTTGAATCCCGTGAAAAACAGAGCTGTGTCGCCGGGGTCGAAGTTTCAGCGAAAGAATGGACTTTATGTCCCGTCGCCAGATTCCACATCGAAACGTTTCCGTTCCCCATCCCCAACGCGATCCATTTTCCGTCGGGAGAAAAAGCGACGCGACGCGCTCCTTCGGCCGGGGGATCGACCAGGAGTTTTCTTTCCCCGCCGGTCCGTGCGTCCCAAAA
>DMCG01000169.1:1033-5136 GCA_003445855.1 Spartobacteria bacterium
GCCGCGGTTTAGAGGGAAGCGAAAAGTCATTTTCTTCTCCGCCATGTTCCAAACTTCTCCGTCATTATCCCGTCCGGCCGTGGCGAGAAAATCTCCATCCGGTGAGAACGCCAATTTTTGCAGTGAGGTCGAGTGTTGTCCGATGGTCTGCTCCCATCGCCGGCGGGTCGCCATATCCCATATCCAGGCGGTGCGACCCACGTAGTCCGCGCTGGCGAGCAATTTGCCGTCGGGTGAAAAAGCCAAAGCGACGGCCGCTTTCTGATGCCGCAGGATGTCGTTCGAATCAGGCGGGGCCAACGGCCACACTTTCACAGTTCCATCATCACTGCTGGTATAAATTTCTTTTCCATCGTTGGAGAAGAGGACGGATTTCACGGCACCGCGATGGCCGTGCAAAATTGTGTGCACGCCGGGACTGCCAAGGTTCCAGAGACGGACGGTGTGATCCGTTCCCGTACTAGCGAGCATGCGTCCGTCCGGCGCAAAGGCAATATCGCTGACCGGCCCGCGATGGCCCCGTAGCCGAGTAACTTCGCGACCTTCAGGAAAGCTCCAGAGAATGATCTGACTGTCGTTGTCAGCAGAGGCGAGCTGTTTTCCGGTGGGATCAAACGCCAAAGAATTCACAAAAGCCATATGGCCTTCGAGCGTTTTGAGAACCCGAAGAGTCGGTATTTCCAGAATTTGAATTCGCGTATCGGCGGTAGCACAAACCAAATGTTTTCCGTCCGGACTAAACACAATACTGGTGGCGCCCTCAGTCGTATATCGGCCAATCTGCGCGCCGGTCTTTACATTCCACAACCGCACTGCATCGGTGACAAAATATGGTCCCCCGGAAGCGAGCAATGTTCCGTCCGGCGATAAGGCGAGTGCGGTGCATGATTCATTGACACCGCCGCCAAGCAATGTTTCTCCCGTTGCCGAGATGCATCGGATTTTGTCCGCGGAGGCGCCGTGTCGCTCAGCGTGAGCAAGGTCTTGCAGACCCTCCTTACCCGAGGTAGCGGCGTATGCGATTAGCCCGGGCTGATTGCTCGCGGTGGCCAATGGGCCAACCGATTCGGTGTCGACACGCAACATTTGCACTTCGCGTTGGTTCAGCATGTCCAGCCATCGCAGTGCGTTACCGCTTGCCGTAACCACGGTGTGTCCATCTGCCGCCATGGCCAGATCGCGCCAATTGAAGCCGAGATATACTTTGGTGCTAAAGTTTACTCTGTTAAAAGTGAAACGGCTTTGATCGCGACAGAGGTGCCACAGATAGCGCCACTCGAATCCGCGCAAATCTTCCCGTCCAGTTTGCGGCAAATGCGCGCGCAATAATGTTTGAGCACGTTGCAGATTTCCTTCCTCCCAGGCTTGATGCGCCAGGTTCATGTCGGCGGCATAGAGGTTGCGCCACTCGATTGCCTGTTCTTGCTGCACCCGGTGCAATTGCCAGAGCACGCCCGCAAAACCAACGACCACGACTACGACCAACCCAGCTGCCAAGCTGGCGACAACCGGCTTCCTCTTGCACCAACGCCAGACCCGCTCGGGTTTCGAAATGCGACGCGAACGGATGGGCTCATTGCGCAGGAAACGTTCGAAATCTTCCGCAAGCGCTTCCGCCGACCCGTAACGTTTGGCCGGTTCTTTCTCCAAGCACTTCAGACAAATCGTTTCCAGATCGCGATTGACAGCACCATTCAAAAGCGAAGGCCGCCGCGGCTCTGTTTCCAAAACCTGTCGAATTGTCTCGTAAGTCGTGCCGCCCGCAAAAGGCGGCTGACCAGTCAACAAATGATAAGTTACCGCGCCGAGTCCGTAAACATCGGTCGCGGTCGTTAGCTGCTTGTTCTGACCTCCGGCCTGTTCTGGCGCCATATAGCTGGGCGTCCCGAACACTTCCATCGTGCGCGTAATCGTGCTCTCTTTTTCCACCAATCTCGCCAGCCCGAAGTCAGTGAGATGCGGTTCGCCGCTTGCATCGAGCAGGATGTTGCCCGGCTTGATGTCACGATGCAGGATGCCGCGCTGATGCGCATAATGAACAGTTCGCGCCAGCTTCGCGACCAACTCCGCCGCCCGGCGGATTGGAATCGGATCGCGCCTAACAACCTCATCAAGTTGTCCGCCTTCCACGAACTTCATGCTAAAATAGCAGGAACCGTCGCGGTCACCGATGTCGTAAATCGGAATGATACGCGGATGATCAAGGCTGGCGGCGGCTTCGGCTTCGAGACGGAACCGCTTGATGTGCGCGTCCGTCGCCCAATGACCGAGTGCGATGACTTTAAGTGCGACTATTCGATTGAGACTTTTCTGCCGCGCGCGATAAACCACGCCTTGCCCGCCGCGACCGATTTCCTCGAGCAACTCGTAGTCGCCGAAATCCATCAACAGCATTCGTGCGGCGGTGGAATCGAGCGCCTCGTCGTTTTCGCCATCGAATGTGCCGAGACCTGTCTCCAACAGGCAAGCGCTGCAAAATCTGGCGTCGGCGAAGATTTTGGCGCCGCACTTTCCACAAACTCTGCTCGCGGTCGTCATGCCCGTGTTCCGGCCTTTCGTCGTCTCAATCGGGTAATGCACGAAATTTCCCCTGAAGTTACGCGCGCAACACGGCAATTAAATGCCGCAGCTCATCCTCGACGTCGCCCGGCGCCGCAACCGTGTGGGCGATTTCCTCGTGCAACAATTACCGATAGCGCAGGCGCAAGCGGTGGAACGCCTGCTTGACCGCATTCTCAGTCATTCCCAATTCGGCCGCGATTTCCGCCTGTAATGAATGATCAGGTTCGTCCGCCAGCAATTCCTTGAACTGATCGAACAAAGCGCCATTGCCTGCGGCGCGATACTCTTCGCCAAGTCGTTCCAGCACCTGACCGAGCACCGTCAGCGCCCAGCGACGCTCGTAAATCCGGTCGGGGCTCAACGTGTCCGCCGGCTCAAAATCACCGCGCTCGCGGGCGAGCAATTCGTCGAGCGGGACCAGCCGACGGCCTTCGCCGCGCTTGATCGACATAACGCGATGCCGCTCGTTCGTCAGAAAATGTTTAAGTGAAACCAGCAGATAAGAACGCAAACGGCCTTTCTCCCGACGGACCACATCCAGGTCCCGCCGTTCCAGGAGCAGCGCAAAGAAACTTTGCGTCAGATCCTGCGCTTCTTCCACGCTGCAACCCTGCCGTCTTATGAATCCGTAGAGCGGTCGCCAATAAGTGCGGCAAAGCTTTTCGAGCGCCTCCTCGGCCGCAGCCGATCGGCCTTGCGCCGCCAGCACCACGCTCCAATGAGTTGTAACAAACGCAATCGCCGAACCAGCGTCACTGTTCGCAAGCACGCGACCATGCAATCAGAAAGTCGCGTAAAAATCAACGCTGCATCCAGGCAGTGCCCGCTTGCCGCTGCAGTGATTTACCCAATTCTCATTACGAGCACGAATAAGATTGAAACAACAAATCTTTTGAAATCCGGTAAATCCCGTCTTCTTCCTGCTTTCCTGGCTTCCTGATTCAATTTTCCAGCGCTCAGCGCCGCATGATGTGGATGGCGAGAATCCGGCTCTGATGACGCGCGAGCAGATAATCGATGAAATCGCCAATGATGGAGTTCGGTTTATTTCCCGATTTCGTGACGACGCGGCAGATTAGTGTGTTGCTGCGTCCATGCCACTCCAGGTTGATCGCGCCATGCGCTTCGCGCGCGCTATGAATCTTTGCCCAGCCATGCGGCCGGCCCGGCCGCTGATGCTCGGTCGGAATTAATCCGAACTTCCCCAGACGCTGATCGCTCATGATCTTTTCCCGCAAAGATCCGCGTCCGCTCGTGATGACTTGAATCACTGTTTGCATCGTCGCTCACAGTTCCGCCTAACGAGACAAAATTACAAACGGCAATTCCTGTAGCCACGTCGCTGTGCGACGTGTGTGCGCGTGAGCCTCACCAAGGCGCGGCTACAGAAGCGAACGAAACATGACATAAACATCGACATATCCCTTTTCGGGATGTCGAAACGCGCCCGGCAAAGTGCCGACGATCTCGAACCCAAGCTGCTGCCAGAGACGAATCGCCGATTCGTTCGTCGAAACCACGAAGTTGAATTGCATGGCGCG
>DMCG01000171.1:0-6043 GCA_003445855.1 Spartobacteria bacterium
GAATGGCGGGAATGTTTCGTTTTCAGCCTTGGCGGCATTGGTGACTTTGCGATCCATGCGGGCTAGAATGGGTTTTCAGGCACTTTGCCCAATCGGCCAACCAATCTTTGAATTGGGGATTCGACCGGTCGATGGCGGAGCCTGTGGGTTTTAGTCTCTGCCGGCGGCTTCGTCCAACGGTTTCAATACGGAACGCTGCAATAAGCCTTGACCGACGAGCCGCCCTCCTCATACGCTCCAACAATAATAACGCGGATCGAGCGCAAGTTGCGCTCGGTGGCCGCCAGAGTGGGGGAATGGGTGCTGCGCGATCCTGCGTTCGAAAAAGTAACTTCAGGAAAGGAAATTCATATGAAATTAATTACATCGCTTCTCGGCATTGCTGCACTGAGCTTTGTCACCTCGGCGTTTGCGCAAGAAGAATCGCCGTCTGTCGCGCCGGAAGAAAAAGCCTCCACCACTGTGCAAGAAACGACGACGCCCACACCGTCGGCCACGTCTACTGCGAAGTCGACCGCTACTGCTGCTGAGTCACCGGCGGCCAAGAAAAAAGAGACAGCGGCCGCGCCTTCCACAACCGCCTCGCCCGCTTCCGAAAAGCCGGCGAAGAAAATGAGCGTGGAAGCGGCATTGAAAGACAATGAGAACGGCTGGGAAGCCGCAATCGGCAAACACGATACAGCAACCGTCGAATCGATGGTGGCCGATGATTTCATCGGCGTTAGTTCCAAGGGCAAAGTTGAGAACCGGCGTGCGCTGTTAAGTGAAATGAAGGGCAGCAAAGACACCTATACATCGACCAAGAACGAAAAACTCGATGTGCGAATGTACGGCGGTGGCGTTGCAGTTGTCGTCGGTACCGCGCGGGAAAAAGGGACCGACAAAGATGGCAAGGCATTCGACCGCACGGAGCGCTTCACCGACACCTGGCTGGATCGCAACGGCAAATGGCAGTGTATTGCCAGTCAGGCCATGTTGGTCTCGCAAAAGTAATTCTGAGCGAACGAGCGTTCGCCAACCAACTCGCAATTTTAAACCGGCCTCGCGTTCCGCAAAAAAATTAGCGGGATGCGAGGCCGTGTCGTTTCATTTTCATTGAACACACAGTCGTACATCGACAACTTGCCGAGCCGGCGTTTGTGCGCCAAGAGTTAGCATCATGGCGCAATCGCCGGGTGAAATGATTATCGACCCGCTTTGGTACAAAGACGCGGTCATCTACGAGCTGAACGTCAAAACTTTTCATGACAGTGACGCCGATGGCATCGGCGAGTTTCGCGGTTTGATCGGGAAGCTCGATTATCTACAGGAGCTTGGCATCACCGCGATCTGGCTGCTGCCGTTTTATCCGTCGCCTTTGCGCGACGACGGTTACGACATCGCCGATTATTTCGACGTTAATCCGAACTATGGGACGCTCGACGACTTTCGCGCGTTTCTAAACGCCGCGCACGAACGCGATCTGCGCGTGATTACCGAACTCGTCATCAATCACACGTCCGATCAAAATCCGTGGTTTCAGAAATCGAGGCGCGCATTGCCCGGCTCACCCGAACGCGAATTTTACGTTTGGAGTGACACACCGGAAAAATACAAAGACGCGCGAATTATCTTTAAAGATTTCGAAACATCGAACTGGGCATGGGACCCGGTCGCGAAAGCATATTATTGGCATCGCTTCTATTCGCATCAGCCGGACTTGAATTTCGACAACCCGGCCGTGCATGAAGCCGTCGAGAAGGTCTGCGACTTTTGGCTCAACATGGGCGTTGATGGGCTTCGCCTTGACGCCGTTCCTTATCTTTACGAGCGCGAGGGCACGATCTGCGAAAACCTGCCCGAGACTCACGATTTCCTGCGGAAGCTGCGTGCACATGTCGATGCAAAATTTCAAGGCCGCATGCTTTTGGCGGAAGCAAACCAGTGGCCGGAAGACGCGGTCGCTTATTTCGGCAAAGGCGACGAATCGCACATGAGTTTCCATTTTCCGCTTATGCCGCGGATGTTCATGGCGCTGCAAATGGAGGATCGGTTTCCGATTATCGACATTCTCGATCAAACGCCGCCCGTTCCCGAGAACTGCCAGTGGGCCATGTTCCTGCGCAATCATGACGAGCTCACCCTCGAGATGGTGACGGACGAGGAGCGCGACTACATGTGGCGCGTTTACGCGAACGATCCGCATGCGCGTATCAATCTCGGTATTCGCCGCCGGCTCGCGCCGCTGCTCGCGAACAGCCGCCGCAAAATGGAGCTGCTCAACACCATGCTCTTTTCCATGCCCGGCACGCCGATCATTTACTACGGCGACGAGATCGGAATGGGCGACAACATTTATCTGGGCGATCGCAACGGTTGCCGCACGCCCATGCAGTGGAGCCCGGATCGCAATGCCGGCTTTTCCAAAGCGAACCCGCAACAGCTTCATCTCCCAATTATCATCGATCCCGAGTACCACTACGAAGCGGTCAACGTCGAGAACCAGCAAAAGAACTTATCGTCATTGCTTTGGTGGATGCGTCGCGTGATTGCCATGCGAAAAAACTTCAAGGCATTCTCGCGCGGCTCGCTCGAATTTCTTTACCCCGACAACGCCAAGGTGCTCGCGTTTCTCCGGCGCTATGAAAACGAAACCATTGTCGTGGTGGTGAATCTTTCGCGCTTCGCGCAATCGGTCGAGCTCGACCTGTCGCGCTTCAGCGGGTGTATCCCCATCGAGATGTTCAGCCGCAACCCGTTTCCATCGATCAAGAAGTCGCTTTACGTTCTTTCGCTCGGGCCGCATTCCCATTATTGGTTTGTTCTGCAACCGCAGAGCGAGAGCCGGCGTTTAAGTAAAAAGCGCATCGTCCCGACGCTCAATGCGCCGGCAGATTTACGGACGCTGCTCAACAACGGTCAGCGTGCGCGGATCGAGGGCAAGATCCTGCCGGAATACATTCGCAATTGCCGATGGTTCGGCGCGAAAGCGCGCACTTTGCGTCACATGTGCGTGCGCGAGCAATCCCCCATTTCCGCCGAACCTGATGCCGCGGAATTTTGGTTTGTCGAGGTCAGCTATCTCGATGGTCCCAATGAAACGTATGCTCTGCCGGTCAAGATTGCTGTCGGTGACGCGGCCCATGCTATTTCGCAATCCGCACCTCACGCCGTCATCGCGCGCTTCGACGGCGCCGAAGAAGCGATTTTGTTCGACGCCGTCTGGGACACAGATTTCCGCGAAAAGCTTTTTCGGCTCATGTTAGATCGACAACGTGCCAGCGGGAAAAACGGACATCTTATCGGCAGCGTCAGCCCGATCTTCGCACAGAATGTCGAACACGTTCCCGGTTCGAACGTGATTAGCGGCGAGCAGAGCAATTCGTCGATGCTTTTCGAAAACAAATTTTTCCTCAAACTCTATCGCAAGCTCGAAGACGGCGTAAATCCCGACGTCGAAGTGGTGCGATTCCTCACCGAGCGCACCAATTTTCCGAATGTCCCTGCCTTTGGCGGCGCGATTGAATATCGACGCGGAAAATCCGAACCGACTGTCGTTTGTCTTTTGCAAAGTGCAGTTACGAGCGAGCGCGACGCCTGGACCCTGACTCTCGATTCCGTCGGACGTTATTACGAGCGCGTTCTCGGCCGCAAAGCCGATCTGCAAAATCAAACCGCGCCGCCCGGCGCGCTTCTCGATGAATTGATCGGCGGCATTTATCCCGAGAAAGCGAAATTGCTCGGACAGCGCACGGCTGAATTGCATCGCGCGCTTGCTTCCGTTGAGGACGATCGCGCGTTTGCGCCCGAGCCGTTTAACGCCATGGCGCAACGCTCTGCTTATCAATCGATGCGCGCCTTGCTTCGCCGCACGTTCGCTCTTTTGGAAAAAACGCTGCCCAATTTGCCCAAGTCATTTCGCGATGAAGCGAAAGAGGCTCTTGCCGCTGAAAAAGAAATTCTCGCGCGAGAAAAACGCCTTCTCGACCGAAAAACCAATGCCGCGAAAATCCGCATCCACGGCGATTATCATCTCGGCCAGATCCTTTATACCGGAAAAGATTTTGTCATTCTCGATTTCGAAGGCGAACCGGCGCGTGCGCTGAGCGAACGCAAGCTCAAGCGCTCACCGCTGCGCGATGTCGCCGGCATGATGCGCTCCTTTCAATACGCCGCTTACAGCGCGCTCTGGCAGCCGGCCATGCGCACCGAAGACGTTCCGTTCCTGGAACGCTGGGCCGATCTCTGGTACCGGCAGATGAGCAGCGTTTTCCTGCAAAGTTATTTGCAGACAACCGCCGGCGCCATCTTCGTCCCGCAGAATTCAGATGATCTCCAAATCCTTCTTGAAGCCTACCTGCTCGACAAAGCTGTCTACGAAATCGGCTACGAACTAAACAACCGCCCCGATTGGGTCGTCATCCCCATCCGCGGCATCAAACACATTTTGCGCTCGACGTGATGGGCGGCGTCGCACCGGCCGAAGGTTTCTTTCGTCCCTCACGGGACTCGACGCGGTTTTGTCGCGTAATACCCACCGTTGAAACGGTGGGCTATTGTCACGGAAATCGTTCGACTTGAGAATAGCCCAGCGTTTTAACGCTGGGGAATCGAGATCAGCCACGAATCGAGTCCCGTCAGGGACGAAAGAAGATATCAATCGAGCAACGCCTCATCGTAATCCGCGTCATGCTTACGAAGCATAGCCATGACCTCTTCGCGAAACGAGCGACGTCGATGATGCTCTTCCTGATTTCGAATGTAGGCCACAGTCTCATCCACGCCCGAAATACTAATACTGAACGCGCCATATCCTTCCTGCCATTCAAAGCCGCGCAATTTTGGAAACGTTTCGTGAATCCATTTCGAGGAATTTCCTTTGAGGAGTTGTACTGCTTTGGCTACCGAAAGAGTCGCGGGCAAAGAAATTAAAATGTGAACGTGGTCGCTTGCTCCGCCGATGGCGAGTGCGTTCATCTTATTTTGTTTAGCAATACCGCCGAGATAGGGCCAAAGGCGATCGCGTAGATCGGACGTAAGCAAAGGCTCGCGATTTTTTGTGCTCCAAACGCAATGAATGAGACAACTGTTAAAGGAGTGCATGGGTGGAATGCTTCTTTCGTCCCTATCGGGACTTGATCTTGTTTATATCATTGAAGACCCAGCGTTAAAACGCTGGGCTATTGTCACCGCGAACATGGGTGCGCCTTCGAACGCCGATTAAAGGTTGGCGATGCGCAAACCCGCGTTTATAACTACGTTCAGTTCGAAAGGATTTTATGAACGAACACCTTGACTCCATCGACAACGAAGTCGCGAACAAACATCTGTTGAAACATCCATTTTACCTCGCGTGGGCACGCGGTGAGCTTAGCAAAGAGGCGCTGAGGGATTATGCGCGGCAGTACTATCATCATGTCGCGGCGTTCCCGACGTATCTCTCGGCGGTGCACGCGAAGTGCGACGACCAGGTGACGCGGAGACAATTGCTCGACAATTTGATCGATGAAGAAGCCGGCTCTCCGAATCATCCCGAGCTTTGGCTGAAATTTACAGAAGGCCTCGGCGTGGAAGATGTCGATCTTGCGAAGACAGAGAAACAGCCGGAAACGAAAAACTTGATCGACACGTTTCGATCAGTTTGTCGCGATGGATCGACCGCCGAAGGTCTGGCCGCGCTTTACGCCTACGAGAGCCAGATTCCAGCGATTTGTGAATCAAAGATCGACGGACTAAAGAAACATTACGGCTTCAGCGATCCGAAGCATTACGAATACTTCAGCGTTCACATCGAAGCCGACCGCGAACATTCCGCCGCCGAGCGCAAAATGCTCAGCGCGTACATCGACAATCACAAGATCGACAAGGTGCGCGCGGCGGCGCAGCGCGTTCTCGATGCGCTTTGGGAAATGCTCTCCGGCGTTTGCCGGCGTCACGCGATTGCCTGTTGATCGACGCAATTAGAATTGTAGGGCAACCGCTCCGGTTGCCGTCTTGATTCCGGCAGGCGATGCGCCTGCCCCACAATTCATCTCGGCGTGATTCCTTCGGCAAGATCGACATG
>DMCG01000171.1:6367-15986 GCA_003445855.1 Spartobacteria bacterium
GGCAAAAGGCGTTTCGGATCGTCGCCGCCGTATTCGATGCTGACATCTTTGGTGGGACGCAGGTCCCAATTCATCCGCGTGAGACCAGGTGCGCCCGGCGCTTTTAGATTTGCCACTGGTTGCCCGCTCGATTTCGTCACGGCGATTTTGATTTCATCGCCGGTGAATTCTTTCACCCAAACGGTGAAGAGCGCGCCTTCGGACGGATTCGTGCCGCGATAAATACCTTTGCCATTCCAATCCGCGAATCCCGGTTGGAGATAAGTGCCGGTCACCGAGCGCACACTAAACAAATGTGCGGGCTTCGCCGCGATCTCGGGCGTGAGTTCGCGCAGCGGAACGGTGTCGTCGAGAATGGCGATACTGCGGCCGTGCGTTCCGATCACAAGATCGGATGTGCGCGGATGAATTTGCACGTCATCCACGCGCACCGCCGGCACATCAGCGATACGAATCCAATGCGTCCCTTGATCAAACGACGCAAACAATCCGAAGTGCGTGCCGGCGTAAAGCAATCGCGGATTGACCGGGTCCTCGCGCATGACTTCGACCGGATCGTTAGGCGGAAGATCGCCCACGACCGATTGCCATGTTTTGCCAAGATCGACAGTACGCAAAATCATCGGGCGATCGTCACCCGCGCGATAAGCATTTGTCACGACATACGCCGCATTCGAATCGTGCGCGCTCGCCTCGATCCGCACAACCCATTGCCCGCGCGCCGGCTCCGGCAGGTTTCCGGTCAATTCCGTCCACCTGCCGCCATCATTTTCCGTGACCCAAAGACGGCCGTCATCTGTGCCGGCCCACAACAATCCCGCGCGCTTCGGCGATTCGGCGAGCGAATAAACGACGCCGTAGTTTTCCGCGCCACTGCCCGTGGCGGTGGCGCGCGCGGGATCGTTGCGCGTCAAATCCGGGCTGATGACCATGTATTTCTCCGCGCGATCGGTCAATCGGAAAACATGATTGCCGCCCAAATAAATAACGCCGGGTTTGTGATGACTTCCGATCAGCGGCGAGTTCCAATGAAACCGGTACTGCGGCTGACCTTCCGGCGGCGCGGGCCGTAACCGCCGCAGCTCGCCATTGCGCAGATTGATGCGATGGACTTCGCCGCCCTGGCTTTCGGCATAAAAAACATCGCGGTCGCTCGGGTCGAATACGACGTAAAAACCGTCGCCGCCGGCGAGAGCAGTCCAATCGGAATTACGAATTCCTTCTTTACTTTGCACGCCGCTCGGACCGACCCAGTTCTCATTGTCCTGCAATCCGCCGGCGATTCGGAAGTAGGGTTTCGTGTCATCGAGCGTGATCCGATAAAATTCTCCCGACGGAATTCGATTGAGATGATCCCATCCTTTCCCGGCCGCGAACGTTTGATAAACGCCGCCATCGGTTCCGAGCAATACACGCTGACACACCGGCGGTTTCGGCGGTTTGTTTTTGTCCTCGGGCTTCGGGGGTTTTGCCGGCGGCACCGTGCCCGGCTGGATCACCATTGCGTGGCAATCGGGATGCACTTTCTCGGAAAGATCTTCGCGAAAGTTTTTGCCGCCATCGTCTGAAACGAGCAAGCCGAATCCGAGCGCGTAAACACGCTGATCGTTCGCGGGATCGATCCGGATTTGGCTGAAGTAAAATGGGCGCGAATTAATCGCGCTGACGCGAGTCCATTTCTCCCCGCCATCTTCCGAACGAAAAACGCCGCCGCTTCGGCTGCGCAATTCGTTGATATCGCTGGAGCCGCCTTCGTAACTCTGCACAATCGCCATCACGATCTTCGGATTGTTGGCTGAAACCGCGAGACCGATTCGCCCGGTTTGCCCCGGTAAGCCGCCGGCTAATTTTTTCCAACTCGCGCCGCCATTCGTGCTTTTGAAAATGCCGCCAATGTCTTCGCCGCCAGTCGCAGCCGGGCCGGAAGTAAAACTCCACGGCGTGCGCTGTCGCGCGTAGAGAGCCGCGTAAACAGTTTCTGGATTGCCAGGATCGACCATCACATCGCAACAGCCGGTACGCGCATTGTGCGGTGCGGGCGCTTGCAAAATAAGTTTCCAGTTTTTGCCGGCGTCGGTGGTTTTGAAGAGGCCGCGCTCACCTCCATCGGTCCAGAGATGACCGCTTGCAGCCACGTACGCAACTTCCGGTTTTTTTGGATCGACAACGATGCGTCCAATGGCGCGACTGTCCTTTAATCCGACGTTCTGCCAATTCTCCCCGCCATCGGTCGAACGGTAGACGCCATTGCCCCAGCCGGAGGAATTTCGATCGTTCGCTTCGCCAGACCCTACCCAAATCACATCCGAATCAGACGGCGCAATCGCGATGGCGCCGATCGAAAGCACAGATTGTTTGTCGAAAATCGGGTCAAACGAAACGCCGTTGTCGCCCGTTTTGAAAACGCCGCCGTGGGCGAGGCCGACGTAAAAAACAAACGGATTTCGCGGATCGAGTGCGATGTCCGATACACGACCGCCCATCACGGCAGGTCCGATGGAGCGCGCTTTCAGATTTTTGAAAAGCACGTCGGTAAGTTGCGGCGCAGGCGCGGACGGCGGCGGAATCGCAGCCGACGACAAGGGCGGCGTCGTGCTTTCCGGCGAGGCGGCTGGCGAGGCGAGGTTCTCCGGTGAAGCGCTTGGTGAAGCTTTCGACTCAGGGCGATGGAGCGGATCTTCTTGAGCTGGCAAAAGACACGCCGCGGAAATCGAAAGCAAAGAGCCGTAGAAAAAACGAAGTCGAGAACGCATAGCCGCATATTCTAACGAATGCCCGGCGGTTTGCGACGCGCGAAATGCGCGTATCGTCACGAAGTCTATGACTCCACAAGTATTGGCAGGAAAAACTGGCGTTGTATTCGGAGTGGCGAACAAACGCAGTATCGCTTGGGCGATCGCGAAAGCGTGGGCGGCCGCCGGGGCGCGTTTGATTTTCAACTATCAAGGCGAGCGGTTGAAGGAAAACGTCGAGGAACTTGTCGGCGAATTCGGCGAACAAACGCCGCTGTTTCCGTGCGACGTCTCGAGCGATGACGAGATCAAATCATTTTTCGAAAAAGTCCGCGGCCAAAGTGAACATGTCGATCTTATGCTGCATTCGCTTGCGTTTGCGCCGAAGGAAGCGCTGGAAGGCGATTTTCTCAGCACGACGCGCGAAGCGTTCCGCACCGCGCACGACATCAGTGCCTATTCGCTGGTTGCGCTTGCGCGCGACGTTGCGCCGCTGATGACGAACGGCGGCAGCATTGTCGCCATGACCTATTACGGCTCGAAGAAAGTCGTGCCGCATTACAACGTCATGGGGGTGGCGAAAGCGAGTCTCGAGGCGAGCACGCGTTATCTCGCTTACGATCTCGGCCCGAAGAAAATTCGAGTGAACTGCATTTCTGCCGGACCGGTCAACACGCTGGCCGCGCGCGGCATCAGCGGCTTCATGTCGATGTTGAAACATTATCAGGAACGCGCGCCGTTGAAACGCAGCTGCGATCCGGCCGAGCTTGGTGAGACCGGCGTCTTTCTTGCGAGCGACGGCGCGGCGGCGATCACCGGACAGGTCATCTATGTTGATGGCGGCTATCAGATCATGGGGATGTGAGCATTTCCAATTTCCAATTGCTCAAACGAAAGCTCGTAAACTAAAAGCGCAACTCGTCGAGTTGCTTGGCGTCGAGTGCGTGAGCGATGAGGCCGACGTGCTCGCGGCGCACAGTGGCGACAAATGGTTCGCGGCAGAGGAACCGGAAGTTGTCGTGTTTGCAAGATCGACAATCGATGTTTCGAAGCTGTTGAAGTTTGCGTCGCAGGAAAAAATTCCGGTGACGGCGCGTGGCGCCGGTTTTGGCTACGTCGGCGGCTGCGTGCCGGTGCGAAAGGGAATCGCGCTTTCCCTCATGCGAATGAATCGCATCAAGGAAATTCACTTCGCCGATGCAATCGTAATCGTGGAACCCGGAGTGATCACCGCGGATCTCAAGGCGGCCGTGCAGGCGCAGAGATTATTTTATCCGCCCGATCCGGCGAGCATGAAAGATTGCAGCATTGGCGGAAATATCGCGACCAACGCCGGTGGCCCGCGCTGTTTGAAATACGGCGTGACGCGCAATTACGTCGTCGGTCTCGAAGTCGTGCTCGCGCATGGCGAAGTACTGCGAACTGGCGGCCGCGTTCACAAAAACAAAACAGGGTTCAACTTAATCGGCTTGTTTGTCGGTTCGGAAGGAATGCTGGGCGTCGTGACGGAAATCACGTTGCGGCTACTGCCGCTGCCGCCGGCACGCGCGACATTGTCCGCCGCATTCGCAACCATGGCGCAAGCCGCCGCCGCCGTGCAGGAAATTTTCGCGCAGGGATTTCTGCCCTCGTCATTAGAGATCGCCGATAGCTTCACGCTGGAAGCGGCACGTCGCGATCTCGGAAAATCAATTGTCCCCGCGGGCAGCGCGCATCTGCTTGTCGATCTTGATGGGCAGGAGGAGAGCGTGCGCGGCGAAGCGGCAGCGATTCACGAGTTGCTGGCGCAGAAAAAGCCAAATGCGCTCGAAATGGCGATGGGCGAAACGGATTGCGAAAAGCTGTGGGCGTTGCGACGGGAGTTTAGCAATTCACTGCGTGCGACCGGCTTGACGAAATTGAACCAGGACGTGGTCGTGCCGCGAAGTCGTATTGTCGATCTTGTCGAGTTCGCGGAGAAGCTGCAGCACAAACATGGATTTCCGATCGCGTGTTTCGGTCACGCCGGCGACGGCAACATTCACGTCAACATCATGGCGGATCGGTACAATCGTGAGGCAACCGTGCGCGAAAAAGTCGATCGCGCTCTCGACGAACTTTTCGCGCAAGTTCTGGCGTGGGGCGGCGTGATTACCGGCGAACACGGAATCGGGCTGGCGAAAAAACGCTGGTGGCCGGAGGCGATGAGCGAAGTCGCGCGCGATTTGCATCGCAAGCTCAAAGACATTCTCGATCCAGACGGAATTTTGAATCCGGGCAAATTTATTGACTAAGCCGAATTTGCGTCGAGGTTTGACGGCTTTGCTGCGGCGCAGCTGAAAAACTCGCCGCGATTTACGCGCATCTGGGTCCTCGCGACCGAATTAATTAGAGAAGGCATTGTGCCTTTGTTCCAGCTTTGCGCTGAGGCCATCATGAAATGAAACCCGGAACGATTACTCACACGATTGCCGTCTTGCTTTCGTCGGTTTCATCTCTTTTCGCGCACTCGACGCCGGCAAAAGCAGAGCCTGCCAAGATAAAGCTCAGCAAAAAATCGGACAAATTGTCGGAAGATCTTATGCTTAATGTCGATTCGATCGCGTTTGCGCCGCGTCATCTGAAATCGGCTCCCCTAACAGCAGGGGAACGTTATCCGTGGAAACGAGAAATTGTGACGACGGTTTTCTGGATTGGGGAAGCACCGAGCGGAAATAATCCAGTGCCGAATCACTCGAGCTCGTGGGACAAGGATTGGGCAAAGAGTTACGGTGGCTTCGACGATCCAAATTCCGCGCGTCGGAGCGATTACATGCCGGTAAAATTCACGCCCCGGCAGAATCCGTTTTATTGCGCGCTCCCCTACAACGACAAGGCATCCACCGGCCATCGGCCGGAAGCGCCGCGCGTCGTGCCGTGGTTCAAGGAAGCGTACCAAGGCCCCGGCGTTTCCACTTGCAAAGGTCGATGGATCTCGATCCACAAAGGCAATCGAACGGTTTATGCGCAATGGGAAGACGCGGGGCCGTTCCGCACCGACCACTGGCAATACGTTTTTGGCGATGAACGTCCGAAACCCAATCTCAACAGAGGCGCGGGGCTCGATGTTTCTCCGGCCGTGCGCGACTACCTCGGGTTAGAAGAAACTGATGTGACCGATTGGAAGTTTGTCGATTTTAGCGAAGTGCCGCGCGGTCCGTGGTCAAAGTTGGGAGAAAACAACACGTTTGTGATCAACGATCGCAAGGCAGGACGCACTCTGGCAGAAGCTAAAGGCGCATTCAATCCGGTGGCGCGGTAACTCGTCATTTGAGAACGAGATCGGCCCTCGAACATAAATTCCGAGCAAACGCTCGACGAGCCGCGATCCTGATCGCACTTTTGTTTCTTGCTTGCTTCATTTCCAATGCGGCCGACAGCGGCGTGCGGCAGGGAAAAGCCGCGATGGATGATTGGACAAGCGATGCGCCGGGAGCGCGGCACAAGGTCACTGTCAATGACTTGCAGCCACCCGGTTCAAACGCTTTGGCGATTAATCCGCCTCGAATTATCAGCCATCCGCCCGGCGCCGAACTACGTGTTCCGCCCGGCTTCAAGATCGACATCTACGCAAGCGGCTTTCGCGATCCGCGATTTCTGCTAACTGCACCGAACGGTGATGTTTTTGTAACGGAGAGTCGCGCCAATCAGATCAAGGTAATTCGCGGAGATCACGCCGAATCGATTCAGCTTTTTGCCGATGCAGGTTTGAACAAACCATTCGGTCTCGCGTTTTATCCGCCCGGCGACGATCCGCAATTTTTGTACGTTGCGAACACCGATGGAGTGATTCGTTTTCCTTATCGCAATGGAGATATGAAAGCGCGCGGCCCGGCCGAGAAATTGCCCGCGCAACTATCCGGGGGCGCCGGATTTTTGCGTAGTGGCGGACATTGGACGCGCGACATCGTTTTCGCGCCCGATGGCAGGAAAATGTACATTTCAATCGGGTCGCGCTCGAACGATTCCGACGATGCCTCGGAAGCTGATCGCGCGCGCATTTTTGAATTCAATCCTGATGGGACAGGACAGAAGGTTTACGCCTGGGGAATTCGCAACGCCGTCGGGATCGCGTTTCGTCCCGGCACCAGCGAACTTTGGATGAGCACCAACGAACGCGACGAACTGGGCGACGATTTGGTTCCAGATTACATCAGCAGCGTACGGCCGGGCGGCTTTTACGGCTGGCCGTGGTTTTATTTGGGCAACCATGTCGATCCTCGGCACAAAGGAAAACATGTCGATCTTGCCGAAAAAGTCGTTGTGCCTGACGTGCTCGTCCAATCACACTCCGCCACGCTTAATCTCTGCTTTTACACTGGCGATCAGTTTCCCGCTGAATACAAGGGCGACATCTTTGCCGCGTTTCATGGGTCGTGGAACCGGACTAAGCGGACCGGTTACAAAATCGTGCGGGTGCCGTTCGATCACGCAACTGGGAAAGCGCTGGGCGAATATGAAGATTTCGTGACCGGTTTTGTCACGAATCGCGGCGATGTTTGGGGCCGGCCTGTCGGAATCGCCGTGGCCAAAGATGGCGCGTTGCTTTTCAGCGAAGACGGCAACGGCACAATCTGGCGAGTGGCTTACACAAAATAAATTAAATTGCAGCTACGGCATGGAGGCGGCCGGGGTCGCGGCGGCGGGTTGGTTCGTCCGCTCTTCCTTCACGTGCAAAAAGACAAAGAAAAAACCGCCGGCGCATGCAACGATGAGAAAGAAAAGGAAAAGAAAGCCGAAGATCCGGATAGTTCGATAATGCGCGGCAGCTTGTTTCCAGGCCGTGCGTTTCTGCATCAGCTCCAGTTCGAGCAGGCGCGCAAGTTTCTCCGCATCGTTCTCGTTTACGTTGGTCGTGGCGGTCGTCTCGGGCATGATTGAAAAAGCAGCTTTTTTAAACAAGAGCTGGAATTATTCTGCAAATCCTATGCCGGAGAGACGGAAATTAGCGGCCTACACGCTGCCGATGGTGACGTTCCTTGCTTTGCTCGCGCTCAATAGCGCGCTAAAGAAGATCGACAATCTCTTTTGGCTCAGCTCGGCCGAATATTGGCTCTATCCAACGCAGGCGATTTTGTGCGGTGGTTTGCTGATTTGGTTTCACCACGAATATGATTTTGACCGGTTGCGCCGTCCATTCTTTGCCGGCTTCGTCGCGGTAGTTGTCTTCCTCGTTTGGATCTCGCCGCAGGCATTTCTTGGATTTTCACCGCGGACTTTAGGTTTCAATCCCGACATTTTTGCCAGGCAATCGCCGCTTTACTGGCTCACAATCATTTTCCGATTTCTCCGCCTTGTTGTCGTTGTTCCGTTTATCGAAGAAATTTTTTGGCGCGGGTTTCTGCTCCGGTTTCTTGTCGATGAGAATTTCGGGCGCGTGCGTTTCGGGACGTTCTCATGGCTTTCTTTCGCAGTCGTAACGCTCGGTTTCGGCTTCTCCCATTCGGCGGCGGATTGGCCGGCCTCGCTGCTGACCGGCGTACTTTATAACGGCGTCGCTTATCGAACGAAGAGCCTCTCTTCCTGTATATTGACGCATGCTGTCACGAATCTGCTCCTCGGTCTCTGGATCATGAAAACGAAGCAGTGGGGATTCTGGTGATCCCATTCCAAACTGGGCATCCCGCGTGCTCTCAAAAGTGTCAAGATGCATGCCACTTTTTTTCAAAAGGTCATTCTCTGCGCGATTGCGGGATTCCTCGCCGCCTCTGTTTTACAATGGGCGAAGGTCTTTGTCGAAGGGGCTGACGATGCCCTGAACAAAGGCTATAAGCATCGTGCGGTTATCGATCTGAACCATTAATCCGAGGAAAAGAGGATTGCTGGTTGCTGGCTTGCGCATAACCTGCGTAGCGCAGCATGAAGATTGGCTTTGCTCAGCTCAACCTGACCGTCGGAGATTTGAGCGGCAATTTTGAGAAAATCGCTGGCGCCTACGAACGCCTCGCCGCGGCCGGCGCGGAGCTGGTTCTGACACCGGAGCTGGCGATCACCGGATACCCGCCGCAGGACCTTGTTTTCAAATCGCGCTTCGTTCCGGAGAACCTTGAGATTCTCAAACGGCTTCATGCTCGCGTGGGTGCGGCGGCCATGCTCGTCGGTTTCGTCGATCGGAACGAAGGACGCGGCAAACCATTTCACAACGCCGCCGCATTGCTTGAATCGGGTAAACCGATGCGCAAGACCCACAAGTCGCTCTTACCTACTTACGATGTTTTCGATGAAGATCGTTATTTCGAACCTGCACGCCGGGTCGAGCCATTTGACCTGCATGGTCAAAAACTCGGCGTCACTATTTGTGAAGATATCTGGACAGAACATTATCTGCCGCGGCCATTTTACGACGTCGAACCGGTCCGTGGTTTGATTGATCAGGGTGCCGATATCATCGTCAACCTGAGCGCGTCGCCGTTTAGTTTGCACAAGCCGGCGGTTCGACATGAAATGGTCGGGGCCCTGGCCCGTGCTTATCAACGCCCCATCTGCTATTGCAACGCGGTCGGTGGCAATGACCAGCTCGTCTTCGATGGGAATTCCATCGCCGTGAATGCGGCGGGCGAGTTAATCGCTCAGTTGCCCAGTTTTTGTGAAAATGAAGCGATTGTCGACACAGACCAAACTCGTGTAATCGAATTTCGCGAGAGCAAAACGCCGGTGGACCTTTTTGGCGCGCTCTCATTGGGTGTGCGCGATTACTTGCGAAAATGTAATTTCAAGTCCGCCGTGCTCGGGTTGAGCGGCGGCATCGATTCGGCAGTCGTCGCCACCATCGCTGTTGATGCGCTTGGAGCGGAAAACGTGGTCAGCGTTTCCATGCCAAGCCAGTATTCCTCGCGGGGCAGCATCGACGACGCACGCGCTCTCGCCCG
>DMCG01000137.1:0-700 GCA_003445855.1 Spartobacteria bacterium
TTTCACGACTTCTGTTGACTTCCTCACAAAATCCGAAGCGTTGGCAGGAGAAGCCAGCAAACTTTGAAGATAGGAAATGTTGGTCAGATCAGTGAACGCGAGATTGCGAAGCGTCTCGCTGCGATCCTGTATCTGTTGTAAAGCTGCCACCGATTCCTTGCTCGCATCGATGTATCGCAGGCATAACGGCGTTCAATTCAAAGATCGAGGCGAAAAAAACTGCCAAGAGAAGGGCTGCTACCATGATTTCCGGCATGGTGGATCCTGACTGCCGGTATGTAGCGTCCCAGTTTCATCTTTTCATGAATTCTAATATCTATGGTAAATCAGCAGATTTTGTGCCTTATTTTCTCATCATAGCGAACTACAGTGCATAGTTGAGAAAAACAGCGATATTTCGCAAACATGAGAATCTTCGGCCGAAAAATCATTCGCATCTCACCGGTAAATCCCGTTTTACCGGCTTCTTTTGCGGAGGTTCGTTAAAGTTTTCTCGTTCTGACGGTCGTGCGCCCAGCACTTGGTCTCACAACAACAACCCGCAGGCGTGAATAGAGATTTGCTTGTTCTCGCTTCCATTCCACGCATACTAGTCAGTGATCAGTTAACGCGATGCAGCGTTGGAAAGAATCGCGCGGCTCATCATCTATGAAATTTCGGGCTGTGGCTCAGCTTGGTAGAGCGCTGCGTTCGGGACGCA
>DMCG01000137.1:934-5478 GCA_003445855.1 Spartobacteria bacterium
TAGAGCGCTGCGTTCGGGACGCAGAGGCCGTGGGTTCAAATCCCACCAGCCCGATATCCTTCGAAATTAAAGAGCCCGCGGTTCGGCGAAGTCCAGAAACAGGAATGACATGGTTTTTCATTCGGCTGTGGACGCGTGCTGCAAGATCGACATGTCCAATTGATGGATGATGCTTCGAGATCTTTCTCGCCCGCATGAACCAAACAGTCCTCACGACGATTACAATCACAGGATTTGGGATCGCCTTTTTCCATGCGGCAATCCCGACCCACTGGCTGCCGTTCGTTCTCACCGCAAAGGCACAACGCTGGAACCATACTAAGACGCTAATCATCACCGCCGCGGCGGGGAGCGGTCATGTTTTGTTCACCGCGACGCTCGGCTTGGTGATCGCCTGGCTTGGGGTTGCGCTGAGCCCAAGGATCGGGATTTGGTTCCCGCGCATCGCGGGCGGAGCACTGCTGTTTTTAGGTCTTTTTTATTTGTATCGACAACTAATCGGAAAACCGCATTCGCATGTTCACGGGCCGCGCGGCAATTTGCAACATCGACATGGTGCGCATAATTCCGATGTTGAACATGGGCCGGAGTACGAGAAAAGAATGCACGAATTGGCCGAGGCCAGACAACCAGCTGCGACGACGGATTTTCTTGCCATCACAACTCTCCTTGCCCTCCTCACCTTCTCGCCGTGCGAAGCTTTTGTTGGCTTCTATGTGGTGGGGATTCGCTATAGCTGGCCAGGTTTTCTTCTGCTGACGATCATCCTTTTGATCGGCACGGTTTTTGGGATGATCCTCTTTACCTGGCTAACGCTCGCCGGAATGCGGAAAATCAATTTGGGTCTGTTCGAAAAGTACGAGAGTGCGTTGATCGGAGGAGTGCTTTGCATCGTGGGCGTGTTAGTTGTCTTATTCGAGAGCTAGCGCTCCTTTCAGTTCGTCGACGCATAAGCGGGTTTACATGAATCTCAAAGATCGAGAGGCCGAGGATACGGCGAAGTTTGAAGGTCGCGCTCAAGTCTGCGGCGACAGCGATCGTTGCCACACGCCAACCGACTTTGGTTCCGCCTTCGCGCTCGGAGTGACGTTGAATTTTCTTTTCGTATTTCTCGAAGTCGTGTTTGGCGTGCTGGCTCATTCATTGGCGCTTATCGCCGACGCGGGACACAACATGAGCGACGTCTTTGGCCTGTTATTGGCATGGGCAGCGGGCGCGCTATCGCAAAGAGCGCCGACGGAGCGGCGCACGTACGGCTTGAGAAGCTCATCCATCCTTGCAGCCCTTTTTAACGGAATTCTCCTGCTTCTCGCCGTGGGCGCGATCGCCTGGGAAGCGATTCGCCGGTTCGGCGTCCCGACGGAAGTCGCAAGCACAACCGTGATCTGGATCGCGACCATCGGAATCTTTATCAACGGAGCAACTGCTTTGATGTTGAGGCCGGGCCGACAACGCGATTTGAATGTTCGGGGAGCCTTCTTGCATATGTGCGCCGATGCCGGCGTGTCATTGGGTGTTGTCATCGCTGGATTCGCGATTATGGCGACGGGCTGGCAATGGATCGATCCAGTCGTTAGTCTGGTGATTGCGGCCGTTATTGTCTGGGGCACGTGGGGCCTTCTTCGGGATTCTCTTAACCTGGCGCTGCATGCCGTCCCAGCGGGAATAGAAATGCGCGAAGTGAGAAAATATCTCGCCAGCCTTCCACACGTGACCGCAGTGCACGATCTTCATGTGTGGCCGATGAGCACGACGGAAACTGCGCTGACGGCTCATCTTGTGCGCGACGTGGATGATTGCGATTGCTCGCTGCTCGTCCAAGCCGCAAAGGATTTACGTGATCTATTTCAAATTCATCACTCGACTTTGCAATTCGAAACGCCAGATCACGATTGCAACCTGGCACCGGAAGGGAAAGTCTGAGCCGGCTAAGCCGGACTCGTGGCCGACGGCCTGCGCCCCGAATTTGAAATGAGGGCAAGGTGGAAAATACAGCAGCGCGAAGAAGTGAGTTGCAGCCCGGCGTATTAGATGATTGGATCGACAGTTACTGGTATGGGCTCTCTTAAGAAACGACGTAAAGCGAAGATTTCGAAACACAAGCGGCGCAAGCGCATGAAGGAGAACCGCCATAAAAAGCGTTTGCGCTATAAGGCGTAACGCTCCACTGCATTCTGATTGTTCGCTCGGGTGGCAGCTGGTTTGCGAACGGTGCCGCCACAGCTACAGTCGAAAACATGATAGGGCAGCAGCACTTGGGTGTCCGCGCTCGTCGGTCTCTTTTTTGCCTGCTCCTTCTTTTTCCCCTGGCTAACCCCGCAAGTGCACGAACGCCGCGCGCGCTCCTGCCCAAGGTCGAGCCTTCGCCTTCCGTGCAGAGAAAACTCGAGCTACAGGATGATTCTTTTAGCCTGGCGCCGGCCAAGGACCTCGTCCTTCGCCCAGAAGGCGAGCACCGGGCTGAGGCGCTTGCTCATTTCGTCGAAGGGACTTCGTTCGAAGAAAACGGCGAGATGAGCAAGGCGCTGGAAGCGTATCGCAAAGTGCTTAATGTCGATCCAGGTCAATCCGAACTTGCATCGCGCGTAGCCGCTTTGCTCGCACGGCAGGATGATTTTCCACAGGCGATCGATGTTCTTAAAGACGCGATCGCAAAAAATCCGAATGAATCGGAGCCCTATCTCCAGCTTGCCTTCATTTACGCGAAGTACCTCAAAAAAACCGATCAAGCCGTCGATTACGCAAACCGGGCCATCGCGCTCAATCCACGCGACATCGAAGCTTATCAGCGTCTCTACGAAATCGAATTGGCCGCCGGAGAGGAAAAAAAGGCACTTCAGTCACTGGACCGCGCCACCAAAGTGCGCAGCGACGAC
The DNA here is from genome assembly GCA_003445855.1 of Spartobacteria bacterium. Taxonomy (GTDB): domain Bacteria; phylum Verrucomicrobiota; class Verrucomicrobiia; order Chthoniobacterales; family UBA10450; genus UBA10450. The sequence continues at coordinate 3,811 of DMCG01000137.1, forward strand.
CCGGCTTTCTGGACGAAACTGGGGAAACTTTACGCGTCAATCGTCTTCAAACCCGGCTCGGAATCGAAGCCCGATGAAGTTGCGCGCGTTAATGAAATTTTCAAAAGGGCAGCGGAACATGCCGGCGATGATTCCACGACCCTCAAAGCCGTCGCGGACTATTACGCGTCGTCGCAGCAAATAAAGGAGGCGATCCCGCTCTATCTTCGCGTGCTCGAATTGCAACCTGACGACGTCAGTGCGCGAGAAAAGCTCGCCACAGGCTTCGTCTTGACGAACCAACGGGCGAAGGCGGTTGAGATGCTCGAGCAAATCATCAAGGAGCACCCGGAAAAATATCAACCATATGACTTGCTCGCCGAAGTTTTGGATGATGATGCGCGATCACTTCAGCGCGCAAACCAGATCGAGCAGGCAAAAGCCGAGTTCGCGAAAGCGGCAGTAAGTTACGAGCAAAGCCTGTTGATCAATCCCACTCGGGCCAGCGCCTACCTGCGACTGGCGGAGTTGCTCCTTGGTCCCGTAAAAGATGCCGAGCGTGCGGTGAAAATTCTCACCGAAGCCCGCCGCCGTTTCGCGGACGCTCCTGAGATCATCTATTATCTTGCTCTCGCTCAGCGCGAAGCAAAGCATGCCCAACAAGCGGTCGTCACTTTTGAAGAGGCCCTGCGCCAAGCTGAGTTCGAAGACAATGAAATCGTAAACGCCCGTTTTTATTTTAATTATGGCGCCACGGCCGAGCAGGCAGGCCTGTATGAAAAAGCGGCCGATTTGTTTCGCAAATCAATTGCTCTGGATCCAGCCAACGCGGCCGAGGCCTGCAACTATCTCGGCTACATGTGGGCGGAGCACAACCTGCACCTGGACGAAGCCGACGATATGATCAAACGCGCGCTCAAGATCGAGCCGAACAACGGCGCCTACCTCGACAGCCTCGGTTGGCTTGAGTTTCGACAGGGGAAGTTTGAGCAAGCCCTGGCCGATTTGCTTCGCGCCGCTAAAAATATGGCACAGGATGATCCGGTCGTGTTCGAACACATCGGTGATACATATCTAAAGTTGACCCGAGTGCCGCAGGCGTTGGAAGCATGGCAGAAGGCAATAGCGCTCGACCCTCAAAACAAAAAACTGGCGGAGAAGATCGAGAGTACAAAGACCACGATAACCAAAGGTGATCCAGCCAGGAGCGATCCGCTTCAATAACCCACGATGTCGATCTTTCGTTGTTATTCGTGAAACAAAGAGCGCCCGCATGCTTGCATGAGTAGATATCCGACACCGTGGCAACGTAAAACAATGTGGGCGGCACTGTCCGCGTTCTTCACCGTTTTTCTTATCGCGATCGCCGGTTCAGTCATATGGGTCGGCGCGAACGTAATCGCATTTCTTCAGCCGATCTTAATTCCGGTAGCGATCGCGGCGATCCTCGCTTATCTCCTCGACCCGCTCGTGACGCGAATGTGCAGAGGCGGTCTTGACCGCACCAAGGCGGTTCTTCTTGTTTTCGCCGTCGTCTTTTTCGCGCTCGGCGGATTGATCGCCTGGCTCGCACCGACGATTTCGATGCAGAGCGCGAATTTTGCGAAGGAACTTCCTGGCTACACCCAAAAAGCGCGAGATCGCGTTGTCGATCTTATTGTTCGCTACGATCGAGCGTTTGGCATGCCC
>DMCG01000235.1:0-3661 GCA_003445855.1 Spartobacteria bacterium
AGGACCCGGACGCGCTTTCCCAACTCTACGACCGTTATAACGGAATTTTAAAAGCGCTCATTTTGCGCGTGATTCACAACGAAGCCGCGGCCGATGATCTTTTGCAGGAAATCTTCATGGAAATCTGGAATCAAGCGAAGAATTTTTCCGCGCAGAAAGGCAAACCGCTTGGCTGGATGGTAACTTTGGCGCGTCGGCGCGCGATCGATGGTTTGCGGAAAAAACAGGCCTACGCCCGCGCCGAAGAGCGCCTGCAAAGCCAGACCGAGCAGCAACCTGATGCCTGGGTGCACAATGCCACTGAAGAAGAAATCGCCTTCAGCGACACCCGTATCCTGGTGCGCAAGGTCATCGACCGGTTACCGCCGGCCCAGCAAGAGGCAATCGAGCTCGCATTTTTTCGTGGGATGAGCCAGCGCGAAATCGCCGCAAAAACGAATACACCTTTGGGCACAGTTAAAACCCGGCTTGAATTGGGGCTAAAGAAAATTTATGACGGCCTGAAGGAGCTAAAAGATGAGCTTTGAAGAATTCCAGAACACTGCGCGCCTCTATGTTATTGGCGCCCTGGAGCCGGACGAGATGGAAGCGTTCGAGCAAGCGCGAGAAAAATTCGGAGAGAAAGCTGAGGATTGCATCGCCGAATGTTATGCCCTGCACGAAGCGTTTGCGCTGAGCTTGCGTCCCGCGAAATCTTCCACCGCGATTAAGGAACGGCTCATGTCGATGGTACGAGAGCGCATGCGAGCTTAATCGGAAGTCTTTTCCGGACAGCCGCCGATTTCCCGCAAAATAAATTCCTGAAGAAACCCATAGAAGTTCAGTTGAAATAAGCTCAGGTCGCGGCGCGACCCAATCGGCGAACGATAGTGGTCGCAAAGCTCGCCGTCCGTGAAATTGTATTTTGCAGCAATGACCAGGCGCGCCTGATTGAGCGCGTTCAGCCAGGCATCGGCGTGCTGCGTCGGAATACGAAGCGTGCGGTTTGCGAAAGGTTTTTCGTTTCCATTCAGTTGCTCCAGATCGGCAGCCACCGTTTCCGTGGCGGTGCGGAAAAGTCGGCGCAACTCGGGTTCCACATAAAGTTTCCATTCCGAGCACTGCTCGGTTTTGCTTCGGTCCGCGGGTGGACTGAAAAGGCGTTTCTCCGCCGCCGGCGTCCCCTCCGGATTCGTGCTGGCGGGAATCTGCCGAAGAAGCTCCGCCAAAAATGGATCGAGCTCCGAAATCTCGAGCTTGTCCTCTCGCCGGCAAATTTCCATATCAACCGACTTTTTCGAGCGTTGCGAGCAGGAGATAACCATGCAACTGCTGCACGTATAGCTCAGCTCGTTCGCGCATACCGCTCCACAAAATCGAGCGCCCCTGGTGATGCACTTCCAGCATGTGCTTTTCCGCTTTCTCGCGCGGATAGCCGAACACGCGCTGAAAGACCATCGTCACATAAGTCATGAGATTGACCGGATCGTTGTGCACGACGACTTGCCATGGAAGATCGACATCTTCTTGCGAGCGGGTTTCCTTTTCGATGACAGGATCTTCCACTGTCGACTGTGTGGCATCTTTCGCGGCGGAAAACGTCACCGCCGATTCGCCTTGTGCCACTCCTGCCCTGCGCCGTTGTGGCTGCCAGCTCATGCTAAAACGCTAACACACGACGCCTTCAGTTCAACGACCAGCGCGTTGAAGAATTCGCCTCTGCGTCACTTCCATTTTTTGCGCGTCGATTTCGTTTCGATCGTCGAAACCATGCAAATGCAACAAGCCATGCACAACGTACAAGCGAAGCTCCCGCGCCAGCGAGTTCCCAAACCGGCGAGCATGACGACGCGCAGTTTCGGCGCTGATGAAAATTTCTCCGTGCTGAAATGTCATCACGTCCGTCGGCCCAACTTCGTGAAGGAATTGTCGATGTAACAACGCCATGCGTCTATCGGAGATGAGCAAAACGAAGACCTCGCGCAGCTTTGTTAAATCCGTCGATTTGTTTTTGTGAATTTGAAAACAAAAACGCACTGCTTTCGCGGCGAATTTTTCAAGATCGACAACGTTGACCGCAACGATCCGCTGCAAATTGCGAACCGTAATCTTCGGAATCGTCACGCGAATCCCACCGCGTCTCATGACGCTTGCCGCGCTCGATCGAGCGCTTTGAGAAGTGCATAAACAATTTCGAGCCGCGGCGCCGGCGCGCCGGCCGCAGTTGCGCGGCGCAACGGTTCGCCCCAGATCGCTTCGATTTCGAGCGGCCGGCCCGCTTCCCAGTCCAGCAGGGTGGATGGTTTGTAAGCGCCCATCGTTTCCGTTCGTTTCGTTTGTTCCAGAGCGGCCGAACCCGGCAACGGATGTCCGCATTTGTTCGCCGCGAAGATCACCTCATCCATGAGCGCAAGCGTCGCGCGACGTAAAGCTTCGTTCGCCAGGATCGCGGAGGTATCGATCCCGCCACCTAAGATCGACAATCCGTTGAACGGAATGTTCCAAACAAGCTTGCGCCAGCGCTCAAGCAGAAGGTTTTCGGTCATGCTGCACGTCACGCCGGCGCGTTTGAATTCGGTCGCGACCTCATGCGTGCGCGGCTGTGACGCGCGCCCGTACTCGCCCAACACAATGTGACCGTAATCATAACGCTCAATTTCCGTGCGCGAGATTCGACTCAGGCAAATGAAACACAGTCCGCCGAGAACACGTTCCGCGCCGAAATGTTCGGCGAGAAATTCTTCGTTACCCAAACCATTCTGCAACGTCAGCAGCATCGTGCGTTCGTGCAGAAGTGGCGGGACAAGATCGACAAGATCGCCGTTCGAAGTTGCTTTGACCGCGATCAAAACCAAGTCGCACGGACCGATTTCCTTTATCGAGTTGTAGCAATTGACTTTCGCGACACGAAAATTTTCCCCTTTGCCACGAACATAGAGACCGGCCCGGCGCACTTCATTTAAATCACCGCGCATTAAAAAATGCACGTCACTGCCGCCGTAAGCGAGCTTCGCGCCGTAGTAACTGCCGATCGCGCCAGAACCGACTACGCCAATCCTGAGATTGCCCATTGAGAGATTTAGCGATTGAGGGATTTAACGATTAGATTTCGCGGTTGCGAGAGAACTGGAGAAAATCTTCAGCAATTCCTCACATTCAACCTGCAGTGCACTAATTGAATTCGCAGATGCTGTTTTTGAACCAACCAAAAGGTCAAACCAAAATAATGTTTCGTCGGTTTCCTCGACAACCACACCCAGTTTGGAAATGAAATCTGCATGGGAGCGTGCTCGGCACGCAGCGCGATAATTTGCCGCCACAGCGGTACCCGAGCGAAGAAATTGCCGTCCGATAATTCTCGCGGGTTCGGTATTTGGGAGGGCAGAGAATGCTTGAATAATTCGAATCGCGAACCGCTTTGTCCGGTCCTGCAATTCTCTCGCGCGGTCTAACTTATTCATTCTCTCAATCACTAACTCTCTCAATCATTCAATTGTTCTCACGCCGGAGGTCGCGTCTCGGATTGAAAATTTCGTGTGATCAACCGCGCGCCTTTGTTGAAGCTGAAATAGGCCCAGGCCCACTGAAACAGCACAGCGAGCCGATTGCGGAAGCCGACGAGGAAAATGACGTGGACGAACAACCAGGCGAGCCACGCGGGAAGTCCGCTGAAGTGCACGAA
>DMCG01000235.1:4019-5625 GCA_003445855.1 Spartobacteria bacterium
TGCGGCTTGCGACCTTCGATCATCGCCAGAATGTTGCGCGCGGCGTGACGGCCCTGCTGCATCGCCACCGCCGATACACCGGGCAACGGCTGGCCTGTTTGATGTAGAAAGTTTGCGAGATCACCAACCACCTGGACCTCCGGGTGTCCAGGAATGGTGAGATCGTTATTGACTAAAACGCGGCCAACTCGGTCCGCCGGCACGCCGAGCGTTTTGCCGACAAAGGATGCGTTATTGCCCGCCGCCCATATTTTCACACGGCAGGGAATGAATTCGTCGCCGATATTAAGTCCGGCTTCAGTCAGGTTCGTTGCATGCACGCCCAGGCGCACTTCCACGCCAAGATCGACAAGTTGCTTCAATGCGCTCGCCGATAAGTCCTCCGGAAACGCGGCCAGGACCCGGGGCTCGCCTTCCACCAAAATAATGCGCGCCTGCGACGGATCGATGTGACGAAAATCTTTGGCCAGGGTGTAGCGCGCGATCTCCGCGATCGCGCCCGCCATTTCCACGCCGGTCGGACCGCCGCCGATGATCACAAAGGTCATGGCGGCTTTGCGCGCTGCTTCGTCGCTGATTCTCTCGGCGTACTCAAACGCCATCAAGATTCGCCGCCGAATTTCAACCGCGTCTTCGAGACTTTTGAGGCCAGGCGCGAGCTTCTCCCATTCCGGATGGCCAAAATAAGAATGCCGCGCGCCCGTGGCGAGAATGAGGAAATCGTAATCGAGTTCGCCGTCGGCCATTTTTATTTTTTTTGCATCAACATCCACCGACTGCACTTCAGCGAGTATCACCTCCACGTTTCTGCATTTGCTCAAGATGGCGCGCACCGGGGCGGCAATGTCGGCCGGCGAAAGCGCCGCGGTCGCGACCTGATAGAGCAGCGGCTGAAAGAGGTGATAATTCGTGCGGTCGATCACGGTCACGCGCACCTTTTCGCAGGCGAGTTTCTTTGCCGCTTCCAATCCTCCGAACCCGGCGCCGACGATTACGGCGTGCGGCTTTTTTGCGAGCGCGTTTTCCATTGCTCAGAATGTTCCGAGAAAGAAAACGGATGCGAGGATTTTTATCGTGCTGGTAGGGCGACGCTATGCGGAGCCGTCGAATGTTTGTAGGGGAAGCCGTTGGCTTCCCAAGGGACGACAGCGTCGTCCCCTACAGACAATCCGAAAGCGTTTGTCAGCGTCGCAATCGCCGGTATCTTCTGCGCCTTATGCCGAAGCCAATCGCTCGAAGTAAAACACGCAAATCGGTCGCGAAACGTTTCAAGATCACGGCGCGCGGCAAGGTTTTAAGGGCGCAATCCTCGCGCCGGCATTTGCTTTCGGCGAAAAATGCGAAACGCAAACGCCATTTGGCTAAGGCGGCGCTTGTGCACCACACAGACGTGGCCCGGATCAAGGCGAACCTGCCGTTCGGTTAAAGCTGTAGCGGCGGTCTGTGACCGCCGCATTTTTTCGGCGAAAAGTTCGCCCTGCTCTCCCTTCGACTATGCTCAGGGCAGGCGCCGAGCGCCGCTCAACAATCGGAGATTATTGATCTAGTAATGGAAAGAAGGCGGTGGAAGCGGCGTTTCTTCGCGCTCGGTGTGCGTAGTCGTTGT
>DMCG01000235.1:5970-6234 GCA_003445855.1 Spartobacteria bacterium
TTCCGGACTATAAAGGTCGCGCCGATTCGCGAGCGTCGTGCACGAGCACTGAAGAGCAGCGAGCAAAAGCAACACCAACCATTTCACGGCGCCGATGCAAACAGAAGTATCACCTTCTGTCAACGCGCCGAACTTCTCTCCGGTTACGAAACGTGATTGCACGATGTCGATCTTACGCGAATTGTTCCTCGCCGTCAGGGGCTATGGATCGAGGACTTACGAACCCCGCCAGGGCAGGAATGCAGCAACGGAAGTTTGATGCTC
>DMCG01000127.1:0-1909 GCA_003445855.1 Spartobacteria bacterium
GGGCGCGGCGCCACCTTGGACACTGATCGGGATCGCGTCGCTCCGTAGTGTCACGTACTTTTCTTTTAGCGGATCAAAATACGAAAAGACGAACGCTGGTAAGGCCTGCTTTTTTTCATTCGGTGAAATAACAGTCTCGAAACTTTTTGTGCCGCTAATCCCGACATCGTCGTCCTGCTTAAACTTGGAGGATGGCGGATATTTGTGCCAGCCGCGCTCACCCTCAAAGGCAGGCGCATTGACGCGATCGAAATTTCCGCGCCCGGAGATTGTCGATGTTACGGTAATCGGGTCGCCGGCTTGCACATTTTTTGGCTTGGCGTCCGTCATCATCGTGAAATTTCCGACCGCGCCTGAGAAGCTCGGCGGCGCATTCGCCGGCAGCGGTTTCACCTCGAGGGTTGCGGGTTCACTTTCCACGTCCATCTCGCGCCGCTCGGCCAATTGACCAAATGGGTCCGCAAAGAACGGATCGGAGAACGGATCGTCCAAGTTGAACAGATCGAAGGGCGAACGTGATCGTGACGTGCTCGGCCTTCGCGGGAGCGACACTTGCGCTTTCGCTTTTACGGGGCCGATTTCAAATTTTCCCGCGCGCGCCGCCGCGACCGCAGTCTTGAACGTCACCACGTCGTAAGATCTGCCGTTGACCGTCTCCAGATTCTCCTGGGACTGCTGCAACTTTTGCGCCGTAAATCCTTGCCCAGTTATCTCCGGGCCATCGACCAGCTTCGGATGAGCGCGCGGGTCAAATCCAAGACGGATTTCGACCGGCACCATCTCGCCGACAAAGGCAATTTTTTTGGGCACGATCAACTCGGCGAAGACAAGCTTGTTCGCATTGCCCGGTTGCACGTCGCGATTTGAGCGCGAGGAAGACGAACGACTAGGTGAATCCGCGACGTTTAATGTCAATTCCGGTGTGCGCAGCGAACTGCTGCCGATGCGAATCGTTTGCGGCGGGATTTTGAACGTGCCGGATTTGAGCGGCAGAATTGTGTAATTGTAAATCACACTCGAGCTCACGTTGAAGTTGTTCATCTCGAAGTGTTGCTCTGTTCCGGTGCGATTAATTTCAAGACCCTCGACAGGGATCTTTTCGGGCGCTTCCGCAGCGCGATCGCCCGTGATTTTGATTTGCAACTGAACCGTTTGTCCGACGGCGGCTTCCGAGTTACTCAGAACTGCCGTTACTCTCGGAGCATCCGCAAGCACGCCATCGGCTCCGCCAAACGCGAGCAGCGCCACGAACAAAACTGGAATGGAAACACGCCCTCCGTACATCGACATCTTCAATTAAACTTCAAACATCGAACTTCGCACATTGCCTCTTACCAGTCGTTATAGACATGGCGCGCGGCCTTGTGTTCATCGAGTCGGACGCGCGCCTCTTCGTCCTTCATCGATTGGAGGAGCGCTTCGGCCTGACGTTCGCTCATTTGACCTTCCTTCTCCGGTTCGGCCTCGGCCATTTGCGCGGTTTTCTCCTGCGGCTTTTCCGGTTTCTCGCTTGCGGCTCCTTTCAATTCGCCGGCGAATTTTTTTTGCGGCGATTCCGATGGAGTCGCGGATGGCGTCGCATTTTCGCCTGAGCCTTCGCCTTCTCCCAGCGATGGCGACGGCGTCTCCTTTTCGCCTTCGCCGGGACTTGGCGATTCCTCAGCCTGTCGCTCACCCGGCGATTGGTTTTTCTTTGCCTGCTCGCCTTTTTGTTCGCCGGGCGAAGGCGAGGGTTGATTTTGTTGCTGCTGTCCGTCACCCGGCGAAGGCGACGGGCTCTCGCCAGGTTCTTGTTGCTTTTTTTTCTGCTGTTCGTTCTTCGCTTGAGCTTGGTCCTGCTTGTCTTCTGGTTTTTGGTTCTGGCCGTTTTCGGGTTTGTTTTGGGCTTGCGATTGCTGCTGCTGCTGTT
>DMCG01000127.1:2212-8515 GCA_003445855.1 Spartobacteria bacterium
TGTTCCTGTTCCTGTTCTTTCTGCTGTTGTTGTCGATCTTGCGACGAGGATTGCTGCTGCTGGTTTTGTTTATCTTGCTGATTTTGTTTTTCGTTTTTCTGCGGCTTTGATTGCGGCGACGGCGCGGGCGGCGGCGGTTGCTCGCGCTTTTTCTTTAGCCCCTCGATCTTTTTCTTTACGTATTCGTAATTCTCCTTCGCCTCTTTGTTCTGTGGTTCGAGCTTGAGCGTCTGCTCATAGTGCTGCAGCGCATTGGTCCAATCGCCCAGCTTTTTGTCGTCGCTCTTTTGCGTTTCGCCACGCTCATAAAGCGTGTTACCGAGATTGTAATGGCTCTTGCTCTGCAGACCACGATCAGGCGAGAGCAGCGCCTGACTGAACGATTCCAGCGCTTTGCCGTACTCCTTCATTTTGTAAGCCGCCGCACCGGAATCGAATTGGAGCTTGTCTTCCGCGCGCGACTGCGGATGCGCTTCTAACGTTTCCTGAAACTGCGTGTAAGCATCGCCGAAATTTCCCTCATGATAGGCCTCCAGCCCGGAGAGTGCGGCAAAAGCGAACGGGCCGAAAAAGATCAGGAGAGCAGCGGTTGCTGCTGCGATTTTTGCGGTCGCGCGAGAATAAATTCTTTCGCGTACCCGTTTGCGCTCGCCAATCAAGATCGACATCGCGATGGAGAGCAAAGCGACGCCCAGCGGCCATTCGTAGCGCTCGATTGGCCGCCGCGACAAGCGCACGTCGAGTTCGGCGGCTTGCATTTTGGCGAGGCCTCCGCTGTAAATCTGCTGCATTGTGCGCGGCCCGTTTTCCAAGTGCAGATAAAACCCTCCGCTGGCTTGCGCGATCTCGCGCAAACGTTTTTCATCCAATTTCGATTTTACGACTTGCCCAGCTGAATCTTTGACAAAAGCCGTTCCGCCATCTTCGCCGCTGATCGGAATGAGCGAGCCCTCCGGCGTTCCAACGCCGACCGTAAAAATGCGCACACCCGTGTCGGCCGCAGCTTTTGCGCTCTTCGCGGCATCGCCGCTCAACTCTTCGCCATCGGTAAAAATGATCAGCGCGCGGTTTCCCATCGCGCTCTTCCCGAAAGTTCGTGAAGCGAGCGCGATCGCTTCCGAAATGTTTGTGCCGCCTTCAGGGATGGTTTTTGTGTCGAGATCGTTGATCGATTCTACGGCGGCTTCGTAATCGATTGTCAGCGGCGCTTGCAAAAAGGCGCGACCGGCAAAAGCAATCAAGCCGACACGGTCGCCCTCCAACTCGTTAATCAGATCCTGCGCCGCGAGTTTGACACGCTCCAATCGGTTCGGCGGCACGTCGTTGGAAAGCATGCTGCGCGACGTGTCCACCGCGATGAGCAAATCGAGACCTTTGCGCTTTACATCCTGGAACGTATAACCCCAGCGCGGTTGAGCCAGACTGACGATCGCGCAGACGAGGCCGAACAATTGCAAACCGAAACGCAGGGCGCGGCGAAATCGATTCACCGTCCCCGAGAGTTGCGGTAGCAAGCGCGGCGAAACGAATTCGCGCAAACGTTCGGCGCCGTGGTGTTCTGCGCGAATGTAGAGAGGGACGAGCGCTGGTATTGCCAGTAATCCCCAAAACCATTCCGGCGCGCCCAAGCTCATAAGGTGGCATCGGCATCTTGCCGATGAGACATGGGCTGGAAGCCCATGCCACGTTGAGTGACGCCGAAGCTCATAAGATCGACATCTCCATCACGGCAATTTTTTCCAGATTGTCTGCGACAACAAAATCTGCCCGAGCAACAAACCGCAGCCGCCCATGATGCAGAGCGGAAATAATTCTCGATATTCCCGATATTTTTTCACGCTCACGGTCGATTTCTCCATCTTATCGATGTCCTGATAGATTTGTTCGAGCGATTTCGTGTCGGTGGCGCGAAAAAATTGTCCGCCCGCGATCTTCGCCACTTCCTTCAAGCCGGCCTCGTTGAATTCCACGCGCTGGTTTTCGTAGAGAATATTGCCCAAAGTGTCCGTGAGCGGGCCCCGCGGAGTAAAGATCGGTACTGGCGCGATTCCGTTAATGCCCGCTCCAACGGCGTAGAAGTGGATGTGAAGCGCCTTCACTGCTTCCGCCGCGGTATTTGGCGGAATTTTTCCGGCGTTGTTTTCTCCATCAGTTAAGAGCACGATGGCGCGACTCTTCGAACGTTTGTCGTTCAGCCGGTTCGCCGCCACTGCCATGGCCGATCCGATGGCGGTGCCGTCCTCAACGAGTCCGATGCGCACTCGTTCGAGATTTTGCAAAAGCCAATCGTGATCCAAAGTCATCGGACTTACCACGTAAGGCCGGCCGCCAAAGGCGATGATGCCAATACGATCGTTCGGCCTGCCCTCGATGAATTTTCTTGTTACTTCGCGGATCGCATCGAGCCGCGTCGCTTCTTCGCCGCCGATCGTAAAATCTTTTATCAACATCGACCCGGAGACATCGAGCACAAGCATGATGTCGATCCCGCTGGCTTCGACTTGGGTAAGACTTTTACCAAGTTGCGGCCGCGCCAGCGCGATGACAAAAATCGCTAAAGTTGCGAGTAGTAGCGTGCGCAAAATTTTGCCGGCGCGAGCAGCGCTCTGCTTTCCGATGGCGCGCAGTGTCGCTGTTGATGAAAAGGTCAACGCCGCAGCTGGCCCGCGTTTTCCGCGCAAGTAGGCGAGCAATGGGATCCCGAGCAATAACAGGAGCAACCAGGGACGTGCGAACGTGAGTGCCGTATTCGCCGGCCAATCAGGCAGCTGCAGTTGCAAGTTCTCCTCCTTTGACAAAGCGCGTTGCTTCTTCGAGCAGCGAACGGCTGTCCGCCGTTGTCGCATCGTAACGCGCGAATTTGATCAGATCGCACCGGTTCAAGAAATTTTCGAGCAGCGCCTTTTCCTCCTCTGAAAACGGAGAAGATTTCGTGAGCGCATTTAGAAATTCGACCGATGTTTGGCGCGTCACCGGCAACGCATATTGCTCGGTGACGTAGCGACGAAGAATGTCCGACACACGAATACTAAATCGATACGGACTGATTCTTCCGATCTCGGTGCTGATTTGCTCGAGCGCATCGAGCGCATGATCGCGGGGCAATTTTGGTGGCTGCGGCGAGTTGCGCTTTCGCAAAATCAGCCAAACCAGCAAACCGAGGAGTGTTAACCCGGCCAACGTCGCGACAAAAATCACCCACGGCGGGACCAATGAATAATCGACCGGCGGTGCAATGTCGTGAAATTCTTCGGCAAGAAAGATCGACATGGACAAGATCGACATCATCGAACCGCGAGACGTCGCTCGCGCTGCTTGAAGAATGAGCGCAAGGCCGGCAAATAATCCTTTCCCGTTCGCAAGGCGATCGCGTCGATGTTGTTGCGCCGGAGTGTGCGCGAAAGTTCCGCTTCGTGTTCGTCTGCGAAATCAGTGAAACGCTTCCGCGTCGCGCGATCAGCCGTGTTAACTTCGATTTGCTCGCCGGTCTCGGCGTCTTCCAGCGTGATAATGCCAATGTTTGGCAGGACTTTCTCGCGCTCATCCTGAATATGGATGGCAATGAAATCGTGCCTGCGCCCGCTCACGGCGAGAGTGTGCGAAAAGTCGGGCGCTTGAAAATCGGAAATAAAAAATACAACCGCGCGGCGCGTCACGATTTTGTTTAGATAATCGAGTGCAAGTGCCGGCGCAGTCCCGCGTCCCTCAGGGTGAAAGAATAAAATCTCTCGGATCAATCGCAACGTGTGCGACCGGCCTTTCTTCGGCGGAATAAAAAGCTCGACCCGATCGGTGAAAAGAAGCAGGCCGACCTTGTCGTTGTTGCGGATGGCGCTGAACGCGAGCAAACACGCGACTTCTGCGGCAAGTTCGCGTTTCGATTGCGTGGTGCTGCCGAAATTGCCCGACGCGCTAACATCGACAATCAACATCACGGTCAACTCGCGCTCCTCAGTGAATTGTTTCACGAACGCTGTTCCGAGTCGCGCCGTCACATTCCAGTCGATCGCGCGAATTTCATCTCCCGGTTGATATTCGCGCACGTCCTCGAAATTCATTCCGCGCCCTTTGAAGACACTGTGGTAATCGCCCGCGAACGCCGTTTCGACCAAACCCTTCGTTTTGATTTCGAGCGTTCGGATCTTTTTTAAAATCTCGGCGGTATCCACGTGTGAATAGTGATCAGTGATCGGTAAATGGCGATTCTTCTTCGACGCGTGTCGCAATGGTTCGGTAATCAGTCGTGGGATCGTGCTTACAAAAATCAGCGGCGCGGTCGATCATCCGCGAAAGCATGCCACCGATCGCTTGGTAGCGGCCATCGAGTTCTTCGAAATCCTTTTTCGACAGATAGCTGGCGTCGAGAGCGTCATCGAGCCAAGACTGCGTTTCGTTGGCCTCGCCAAGAGACTCGTCAATCTTGTTAATGAAAGCAGCTTTGTATCTGCGCCGAGCCCACGCTTCCGCCAGCATCGCTTTCACCGCGCGGGAACTTCTTCGAATTTGATCGGTCAGAGCGTAACGCTCTTCACGCGGAAAATGCCCGCTGACGACAAAAATCCGCCGCGCTGCCTCTCGAGCAGCCTGATAAACCTTGAGTTCTCGAAATGATTTTGCACCGGCCATACTTATCACTATTCACCGATCACTATTCACTCTGCGTTCACGGCACCGGCAGTCCGGCGAAAATTCTCTCAACGATTGTCTCGCTTGTGATCGCTTCGGCCTCGGCTTCGTAACTTACGATGATGCGATGGCGCAACACATCCGGTCCAATGCTCTTCACATCTTGCGGTGTGACATAACCGCGGCCGTTTAGAAATGCGTGCGCGCGTGCGCCGAGCGCCAAATAAATCGTGGCGCGCGGTGATGCTCCGTACCGAACCAGTCCTTCGAGCCGCAAATTATACGCTGCCGGATCCCGCGTTGCCCAGACAACATCGACAATGTAATCCTTCACGCGATCATCGATGTAGATTTGGTTTACGATATCGCGCGCCGCGATGATCTGTTTCGGGTCGACCACAGCATTCACATGCAGGTCCGGCGCCGAAGTCGCCATCAAATCGAGAATGGTTCGCTCCTCGGATTTTTGCGGATAACTAATATTCAACTTCAACATGAAACGATCGAGCTGCGCTTCCGGCAGTTGATAAGTTCCTTCCTGCTCGATCGGATTTTGCGTAGCGAGCACGAGGAATGGATCGGAGAGCGGATAAGTTTGTGCGCCGATCGTCACTTGCCGCTCCTGCATCGCTTCCAGCAATGCGCTCTGCACTTTGGCTGGCGCGCGATTGATTTCGTCGGCCAGGATCAAATTCGAAAAGATGGGGCCGAGCTTGGTCGTAAATTCGCCGGTGCGCGGGTTGTAAATAAGCGTGCCGATCAAATCCGCGGGCAAAAGATCGGGGGTGAATTGCAGCCGCTGAAAGCCGGTTTGAATGCACGCGGCCATCGTTTTCACGGTGAGCGTTTTCGCCAAACCGGGAACGCCCTCGAGCAAAATGTGACCGTTGGCGAGCAAGCCAAGCAAGAGTCGATCGACCAGATATTTCTGCCCGACCACCACATGTCCGACTTGTGCGCGCAGCGCAGGAATCCATTGGCCGAGCTGTTGCACTTGGGCCGTAATTTCCTGGGTGGATTTCATGTGAGTGATGAGACAGATGCGAGTGAAAGAATGTTCGATTAAACTGCGTTACGGCAAGCCGGTAGGGCGACGCTCTGCGGAGCCGTGAACTTCGTCGGCTCGACGGAGTCTCGCCCTACCGTTAAATGATTAGGCCCGGCGCGATTCCGTGCGTGCGCGACAGGTGAAAATGATCGGCAATCCGGTGTAAGCTTGCGCGTCACGAATGCGCGATTCCAGATAGCGCTTGTATTGGTCAGCCAGTAATCGCGGATCGTTCACAAACAGGACAAATTCCGGCGGTTGCAGAGGTCGATCCTTCTTTCCGGCGGCTTGTGCGGCGTAAAACAATTTCAGACGACGGCCTTTCTTCATCGGCGGCGGATTCGCCGCGAAAGCGGCGCGCAACAAACGATTAAAAACGCCGGTGCCAATGCGCGCGCGCGACTCGCGCTGAATTTTAGCGATAAACCCAAACAACTTGTCGATGTTTTCACCCGTGCGCGCGGATGCGATCAAGACCGGCGCGTAATCGAGAAAGAAAAGTCTCTCGCGCGCTGCATCGACAAGTTGTTTGATCGTTTGCCTTTCACCGCGTTTCGGTTTGATCAGGTCCCATTTGTTCAGGACGACGATCGCGGCTTTGCGCGCTTCTTGAATTAAACCCGCGATCC
>DMCG01000127.1:8783-10039 GCA_003445855.1 Spartobacteria bacterium
CGGCGAATACTCCGCTCGGCACGCATCACACTGAAGACTTCAACCGAGCTGGAATGTTTGCCGCGCCGGCGGATTCCGGCAGTGTCGATGAACAGAAATTGTTCGCCATTCCGCTCGTACGAAATATCGATCGCGTCGCGAGTTGTTCCTGGCAATTCGCTCACGATGGCGCGTTCGCTGCGCAGGATGGAATTGATCAACGACGATTTGCCCACGTTCGGACGACCGATGACGGCGAGAGCCAGCGGATGTTGGATGCTGGATGTCCGCCATTCGGACGGACTCGTCCTGTGGCGAGCTGGATGCTGGATGTCGACGGGCGCTGGGAGAAGTTCAGTAATTGCGTCGAGCAATTCAGAAATGCCGCGGCCATGCTCGGCGCTGATTGAGAAGCTCCTTTCGAACCCAAGCGAAGCGAATTCCGCCGCGAGGTTCTCGTGTTTCTCATTGTCGATCTTGTTAACGACGAGCACGATCGGCTTGTGAGACTTGCGCAGAGTTCGCGCGAGTTCTTGGTCAATCGGCGAAAGTCCTTCTTTTGCATCGACAACGAACAAGAGAAGATCGCTTTCGCGCGAAGCTTCCTCCGCGGCCTGGCCCACTTGCGTGGTCAATTCTGTTTCGCCCGCGCCAAAAACTCCGCCGGTGTCCCAAAGATTGAATGGCTGCTCCGCGCGCGCACAGATTGCCGAAAGCCGGTCGCGTGTGATGCCTGGCTGATCATGAACGATCGCAATTTTCCGGCCGATCAGGCGATTGAACAACGCCGATTTCCCGACGTTCGGGCGCCCGATGATCGCGACGTTCGGCGTTTCGCTTTGGCCATTCATCGCGCAGAATAGCGCTCAGTCGATCCGCGCGTGAGCGTGTCCTTCAGCCTGCAATTGGCGCACTCCATCCAACACATAAACAACACCGGAGATGAAAGTGAAAAGTCCCGCGCAGATGACGACGAAGATCAGGGGAAGGAAACGAAATTGCAGCATGACCCATGCGATGGCGATCATTTGCAAAACGGTCGCCACTTTTCCGGTCCAATTCGGCTTTACGCGCACTTTGCCGTTAAGCAGATGAAGCACGACCGAGCCAACGAGAATCACTGCGTCGCGCGTGATGACAAGAACAGGAAACCACGCGGGAAATCTCCCGTAATCCGGATCGACCTCACTCCAACTGCTTATGCTCAACGTAATAATGCCGCTGAGCAGCAACCCTTTGTCCGCGATCGGATCGAGAATCACGCCTAACGAACTGCG
>DMCG01000127.1:10229-13175 GCA_003445855.1 Spartobacteria bacterium
TGGTTGTAACGGCGCGCAACATAACCATCGAGCCCATCGCTGACGGCGGCGAGCAGGAAAATCGCGATCGCGGCAAAGCGCTGCCATTCGAGCGGAGTGCCGCGTTGAATGCTTTGACCATAATAAATCGCCATCGTCACAAATACCGGAATCATCAAAATCCGAACGACGGTGATTTTGTTTGCAGTGGTCATGAGCGCGCTCTGAGAAAATATTGTAGGGCGTTTGATTCGCTCGCGCCAGCTCGCTCATCCTTCGGGCTTTGTCCATGTCGCTCGGCTCCCGCCAGCTCCATTCTGTGAAACGCCAATCTTGATCAGCTACGGCGTCTGACACAAACGCCCTACAACTATTTTGCTGCGCGGTCGCGCGGTGTTGCCTTACGTCTCCAACGTCGCGTCAGCAGTTTGCGCCATCGCTTCGTGCCGGCCTTCACCGAACTCTTCAATCATCTTCTTGTTGAACGCCGGAATATCGTCGGGCTTGCGGCTTGTGACGAGGCCGTTATCCACAACTACTTCCTGATCCACCCAACGTGCACCGGCGTTGCGCATATCGGCTTGAATCGCAGGCCACGAAGTCATTTTCCTTCCACGAACCAGATCGGCGCTGATCAAAACTTGCGGCCCGTGGCAAATCGCTGCGACAGGTTTGCCTGCGCGGAAGAAATGCCGCGCAAATTCGAGCGCGTCTTCATTCGAACGGAGCGCGTCCGGATTCAACAGCCCGCCGGGGATCATGAGCGCGTCAAACTCCTCCGGTCGTGCATCCGCGACGGCAAGATCGACATCGAACTTATCTCCTTTGTCGGCATGATGCATTCCCTGGATTTGTCCCGGTTTCAGCGAAACGATCTTCGTTTCGGCTCCCGCTTCGTCGAGCGCTTCGCGCGGTTTCGTCATTTCGACCTGCTCGAATCCATCCGCCAGCAAAATCGCCACTTTTTTTCCAGTCACTTTTTTGTTCATAAATTTTTTAAACGAAGACCCTCGGCTTAATTACGCTGGCGCTCTCTCGATCGGATGTAAGAACTACGCTGGAATTAGGTAGCATTGGATTCTTCAGCTATCAGTCTCCCTCTACAGCTCGTTCACTGGGCGCAATCAGTTCGAAAAGTTTTTATATTCTTCAAAAAAACTTGATTCTCTTCCATAAAGTGTCAGTGACACCCAGTCCGCGGCCAAAACAGGCGCCGAGGATAAGTCTGCCGGTAAAGCTTGGCGCGCACTATTCGTAATCCCCCGAACACGTTCCCATGAAAAGTTCCCATTCATTTTGTACGCAGCGCCATCATTTCAAGATCAGCGCGTGGCTTGCTCTTTTCTTCATCGGCGCCTTCGCATTCTCGTCGTGGGTCATGGCTCAAACTTCATCAAGTAAAGGCCAAATCGTCGGCACGCCCTGGACCGGCGCTTTGGCGGTCCAAGAGAGCAGCGCTGCGATGATGGCGCGCGAAGCACACCTGCGGGCAATGGGATGGCAAAAGCCGGTGACACTTCACCCGCAATTGCGCGCGCCTCAGGGGTTGACGGATGGAACTAGGTCGTCGGTTTCCACAGTGCAGCCGGCACCAGGTCCAGCCGTTGCTCAGTCACCCGCGCAAACTACTTCGCTTTCGTTTCTCGGTGCGCAATTTTCCGATGAATTCGCCACGCCGCCGGACACGATGGGAGCGGTAGGCCCGACGCAGTTTCTCGTCGCAGTTAACGGCCGCTTCCGAGTTTTCAATAAGACCACTGGTTCGGTGGGTAGCTTCGATGTGGATTCAGACATGTTTTTCGCTTCCGTGCTAACGCCGCCGCCTGCGGGCGGGCAATCGTTCACCAGCGATCCGCGCGTGCGCTACGACCGCCTCTCTGGCCGCTGGTTTATCAGCATGATTGACGTGACGCTTACTTCGACTGGCACGCTTCAGAATAACAACCGCGTCCTCCTGGCTGTAAGCGATACCAGCACGGTCTCGTCCAGCACTGTCTGGAGCCTTTTCTTTTTTCGACAAGATCTTGTCGCGCCAGCGGGCGATTCGAACCGCTTCGCAGATTATCCTACGCTCGGCATCGACGCCCAAGCACTCTACGTCGGCACGAATATGTTCACGAGTTCGTTCTGCGGTTCGACGGTTTTCGTCATCAGGAAAAGCTCCGTGCTTGGCGCAGGGCCGATCGTCGTTACTGCTTTCCGGGATATTTTGGCGCTCAACTCGGGTGGCACGATAATTACCGCGCAAGGACCCTACACCCCGACTGGCGCTGACAACGTCGATCCGCACGCGACGGTTGGCTTCATTATTGGCACAAATATTGTTAGCAATCCCACGACGCTTTTTGCGCGTCAGGTGAACGATCCGGGTGGCACACCAACGCTTTCCGGCAACATCAACATCACGGTTCCGACATATGCCACGCCGATTACGGTCAACCATCTGGGCAACACAGGTGGCAGCAAAGGCAAACTCGACGGTTCGGATAACCGGCTTTTTAATGCACACTTTCGCAACGGCCATCTCTGGACGGCTCATTGCGTGGGCGTGGACAATACCGGCACGTCTCCGGGTACGAGTAAAAGTCGCGATGGCGCGTGCTGGTACGACATTTTGATGCCCGCGGGGACACTTAATCAGTCCGGGACGCTCTATGACCCAACCGGAATTGCAAGCGACACCACTCGACGCAATTACACTTATGCCAGCATCATGGTCTCTGGCCAGGGACACAGCGTGCTTGGCAGCACTACTGCAGGAAGTAATGAGCATGCCAATGCTTTTGTTACCGGGCGGCTTGCCACTGACGCGGCCGGCACACTCCGCGTAGACGGTACTCCCGCGAACTCGCCCACCTATACTACGAGCACGACAGCTTATAACCCCAGTTTCGACACAGGTTCGACTTTCGGCCGGCGGTGGGGCGATTACTCTTACACAAGTCTTGATCCCTCAGACGACATGAC
>DMCG01000074.1:0-1323 GCA_003445855.1 Spartobacteria bacterium
GTCGAAGCTTTTTTAATTTCCATCGCGCACGCACGACCGCTTGTCGTCGGATTGAATTGCTCGCTCGGGCCGGACGAGATGGAAGCTTACATTGAGGAGCTGGCCCGCATTTCGCCTTACTACATGAGCGCGTACCCGAATGCGGGTTTGCCCGACCCTCTTTCCGAAACCGGCTTTCCGGAAATGCCGGAAACACTGGCGCCGAAATTGCAAAAGTGGGCGCAGAACGGCTGGCTCAATCTGGTGGGTGGATGTTGCGGGACAACCCCGGAGCACATTCGTGAAATTGCAAATGCGGTGCGCGATTGCCCGCCGCGCGCAGTTCCAGGCCGCGCACGTGGCGACGCGTTACAACTTTCCGGTCTCGAGCCGCTCAATATCACACCGGAGTTTGGCTTTGCCGTGATCGGCGAGCGAACGAACATCACCGGTTCGCCAAAATTTTCGAAGTTAATTCTTGGAGAAGATTTTGAGGGCGCACTGACCGTGGCCCGCCAGCAAGTCCAAGGCGGCGCGAACATTATCGACGTCAATATGGACGAAGGGATGATCGATTCGGAAGCGGCCATGACCCGCTTTTTGAATTTGATTGGCAGCGAACCGGACATCACGCGCGTGCCGATCATGATCGACAGCTCGAAATGGAGCGTGATCGAAGCGGGTCTCAAGTGCGTGCAGGGCAAAGCGGTCGTGAATTCGATCAGCTTGAAAAACGGCGAAGAAGAATTTCTTCGGCAAGCGCAACTTGTTAGGCGCTCTGGCGCCGCGGTGATCGTGATGGCGTTTGACGAGCAAGGCCAGGCCGACACTTTCGAGCGCAAGATCGACATCTGCGCGCGGGCGTACAAATTGCTAACCGAAAAAGCCGGCTTTCCGGCAAGCGACATCATTTTCGATCCAAATGTCCTGACCGTCGCGACTGGTCTGGAGGAACATCGCAATTACGCGGTCGATTTCATCGAAGCGACGAGCTGGATCAAAAAAAATCTTCCGGGCGCGCGTGTGAGTGGCGGCGTGAGTAACATTTCATTTTCGTTCCGCGGCAACAATACCGTGCGCGAAGCGATGCACGCCGCGTTTCTCTTTCACGCCATCGGCGCCGGTCTCGACATGGGAATTGTCAATGCCGGCCAACTTGCCGTTTACGAAGAGATCGATCCCGACCTGCGCGAGCGCGTGGAAGATGTGCTGCTAAATCGCCGCGCGGATGCGACTGAGCGCCTTGTCGATTTCGCCGAAAGAGTGAAAGCGAAAGACAAAACACCGGTGAAGGACGACGCCTGGCGGTCAGAGCCGGTCGAAGAACGGCTGAAACATGCGCTG
>DMCG01000074.1:1566-7578 GCA_003445855.1 Spartobacteria bacterium
GTGATCGAAGGTCCGCTCATGGCCGGCATGAGTGTGGTTGGCGATTTGTTCGGCGCCGGCAAAATGTTTTTGCCCCAAGTCGTGAAAAGCGCACGCGTCATGAAAAAAGCCGTCGCCTATTTGATGCCGTTCATGGAGGCGGAAAAATCGGCGGGCGCGAAACCGCAGGGGCGCATCGTCATGGCGACGGTCAAAGGCGACGTGCACGACATAGGCAAAAACATCGTGGGCGTCGTTCTGCAATGTAACAATTATGAAGTTGTCGATCTTGGCGTGATGGTCCCGGCCGCGAAAATTTTGGAAACGGCGCGCGAAAAAAAAGCAGATGTAATTGGCTTGAGCGGACTGATTACGCCGTCGCTCGATGAGATGGCGCACGTCGCGCAGGAAATGGAGCGCGAAGGATTCGCCTTGCCGCTGTTAATCGGCGGCGCCACGACAAGCCGTGCGCACACCGCGGTGAAGATCGCTCCACATTACCGTGCGAGCACGGTGCATGTGCTCGACGCGTCCCGCGCGGTGGGCGTGGTGAACTCCTTGTTGAGCGAACAACTGAAATCGGAATTCGCCGCGAAAACACGCGATGAATACGCGCGTCTGCGCGAAGAACATGCGGCCAAAACGCTCGGGAAAAAATTGCTCACCTTTGAGCAAGCGTGCGCGAATCGGACGCAAATCGATTGGAGCGCGTACCAACCGCCGAAGCCAGAATGGACTGGCGCGCGAACCGTTTGTCCGGCGATTGTCGATCTGGCGAACTACATCGATTGGTCGCCATTCTTCCACGTTTGGGAATTACGCGGCCGTTACCCGGCGATCTTTGATGATCCGGTGGTCGGAAACCAAGCGCGGGAACTTTTTGATGACGCCAAAAAGCTCCTCAATGAGATTGTCGCAAAAAATTTGTTGAGCGCGCGAGGCGTCTTCGCCTTCTGGCCGGCAAACTCCGTGGGTGACGATGTCGATCTTTATGTCGATGAAAAACGAAGCCAGAAACTTGCGACCTTCTATTTCCTGCGCCAGCAAATGCAAAAGCCGGCCGGGCAATTCAGTCATTGCCTGGCGGATTATGTTGTGCCGAAAAGTGGCACGGGCTTCCAGCCCGTGGTTTCGGAAATCACAGACAAGATGTCTGTGCCACTCCCCGATTATCTTGGCGGGTTTGCGGTCACGATCCACGGCGCGGATGAACTGGCGAAAAAGTTTTCGGCCGAGCACGATGATTATAACGCGATTATGACGAAGGCGCTGGCGGACCGCCTGGCCGAAGCGTTTGCCGAGTACTTGCACAAAGAAGCGCGGATCGCGTGGGGGTTTGGGCGCGATGAAAATTTATCGCATGCCGATCTTCTTCGTGAAAAATATCGGGGCATTCGTCCCGCCGCGGGTTACCCGGCGTGTCCCGATCATGCGGAGAAACGGACTCTGTTCGATTTGCTCGAGGCCGAAAAAAAGATCGACATCAAATTGACCGAATCATTCGCCATGCATCCTGGTGCGAGCGTCAGCGGCCTCTATTTTTCACATCCCGACGCGAAATATTTCGGCGTCGGACAAATCGCGCGAGACCAAGTGACTGATTATGCGGCGCGAACCGGCGAGACGATTGCGGCGGTGGAGAAACGGCTTGCGCCTAATCTGGGCTACGAAAACTAAAGCGACGTCGCCGCTTTGGTCATTGCCGGCAGCAGTTTTACCGCTTCGCTTGAAGTAGCGACCGGATCTTTTTCCTCAGAGTCGTTTGCGACCGGCCAAACCACGTCCCAAGCGAGTCCGCATTTCTCCAGCAACCAGATGATGTAGCGAGTGACGTCGAATTCCCACCAACGCAATCCGTGCGCAGCGCAACGCGGCTGAGCATGATGGTTGTTGTGGTAACCCTCGCCAAACCCAAAGACGCCGATCAGATAGTTGTTTCGGCTGTGGTCGGAGGTATCAAAGCTGCGATATCCAAATCGCGGCATGTGGCAGATGGAGTTGACCGCCCAAGTGACGTTGTAAATCAAGAGCATCGGCACGTAGATGCACCACAACATTCCCGCGAAACCGAAAGTGAGGAACAGAACGGTGGCCACCGACAAATGAGGTAGCACGTAAAGCGCTGAATTTTCCCATAACCGGCAATACCAGATTTTACGAACATCGGCGGCGTAACGTTTTGAGCGCTCGCGGAATCCGGGCGGCTTGCGGACCAGCCACATCATGTGGGCGTAGGGAAATCCGTGCACCGGACTGTGGATGTCTTCGTCGGTATCGGATTTCAAATGATGATAACGATGGTCGCCAACCCACATGACCGGATCGCCAGCGAGGGTCACAGCCGAGCCAGTTGCAAAAAGAAACTTGAGCCACTCCGGCATTTCGAAGCCGCGATGTGTCAGATACCGATGCAGATAAAGCGTCGTGCTGATTCCGCCCCAGAAAAAGACCACCAGCATGACGGGCAGATAGGAAAGGTGAAAACGATGGAGAAGGCCAAGCACGCCCAAAACCTGCAATCCGATTAGTACAAGGAAGATCAGCAGATGGAGTTTTTCGTGCTTAAACATGCGGCGGCGGAACGAGTAGAAAACGAAGCAGCCAACCGGGCCGCAGCTAAATCCAGAGACAAAACCGTCCGATGAAAATGAGGAGTGCGCAACTTGTTATTTCCTAATGATTTATTTTCAAACTGTTCGCACTTGTTGCTCGGGAGCGATCGCGAGAATTTGGATGCGCGGAAGGAGAGGGCATGTTAAGACTCCGCACGGATGCGGGGTGTAGCTTAGCTTGGTAGAGCGGTCGCCGCGGCGACAGGTCGCCCGCACCAAGTTTCCGCATGCGAGGGGCCGCTACGCATGATATTCATTTCAAAGTCCGGGGTGTAGCTTAGCTTGGTAGAGCGCGTGGTTTGGGACCACGAGGTCGCAGGTTCAAATCCTGTCACCCCGACCAATAATTGATGTTTTACGTCTACGTCTTGAGGAGCCAGAAAACAGGTCGGCGTTACGTGCGATCCTGCGAAAATCTTGACGACCGTCTCCGACGCCACAATGCAGGCGAATCAAAAGCTACGAAGCACGGCATTCCGTGGACGCTGCTTCACAGCGAAGGCTTTTTAACGCGCCCCGAAGCTGTAACAAAGGAACGTTATTATAAAACGGGACGGGGACGCGACGAACTTGACCGGCTCGACCTAGAGCGGTCGCCGCGGCGACTCACCCCGACCATGTCAGGGAACAAAGAGATGACATTGATCAGGCTGGTTATCTTGGCGGCGATTGGCGGAGCAACGCTGACGTTGTCTGCGCAAGAGGCGGCGGGGCCGGATGTCGATCTTACCTCAAAAAGAAATGAGCAGAATCCAACACCGTCAAACCCGTCTGCCGTTCCGGAGTTATCGCAACTCGACGAAATCTTCAAGCAAACCTCGCTTGGTAAAACGGCCGATGCGTACCGCTTGCATACCGAAGGGAGAAAACTTCACAATCAAGTGGTGAACGACCCGGAAGTCGTGGCTGCGAAGAAGGCAGCTGAATCGTCGCGCACAGATCTGGAGAAACGGCAACGGCTGCGCGATTACTACAATATTTACTACGAGCGAATGAAGGCGCGCGCCGAAAGCCCGGAGATGAAAATTGCTCTTGATGCTTCCAAGGCGGCGCATCTTACGTTGCTCAATCAGTCTCGGGTGCGCCCTTCGCCCTCGCCCGCGCCCGCGCCAGCCGCCTCTCCCGTCCCAAGCCCTGCCGACGAGAACGAGCACTGATACGCTCCGCGTTCAACCGCTCGTTACGCCTGGGAAGACCGGCTTGCCGACAGACGACCGTGCCTTTAAGATCATTGACGCGACGACGGCGCGTTCGTCTAGTGGTTAGGACACAGCCCTCTCAAGGCTGGTGCACGGGTTCGACTCCCGTACGCGCTGCATTGTTCGAGAGCTTCAGTATTTAGAGCGCGCCCGATTTTCGGACAACGCCAGATTATTTTGCACCGTAGACGCCCGGTCGATAGATTCAACGCCTTATGCCGTACAAAGACATCGCGCCGCTAGCCGGCGAGAAAATTTCGAGAACCGACAAGTTGAACGTGCCGGATCGGCCAATTGTTCCGTTCATCCGCGGGGATGGGACCGGGCCGGATATTTGGGCGGCAAGTGTCCGCGTCTTTGATACGGCGGTTGAAAAAGCATACTCCGGCAAAAAGAAAATTTCGTGGTTCGAAGTTTTTGCCGGTCAGGTAGCCAAGGACAAGTTCGACAATTGGTTGCCGGAAGACACGGTCGAAGCATTCCGCGAATTTTTGGTCGGCATTAAAGGTCCGCTGACGACCCCGGTTGGCGGCGGCATTCGCTCGCTCAACGTCGCACTCCGTCAGCTTCTCGATCTTTTCGTCTGTTTGCGGCCGATCCAATATTTCAAAGGTGTCCCCTCGCCCGTAAAGCATCCGGAAAAGGTGAACATGGTGATTTTTCGCGAGAACACGGAGGACATTTACACTGGGATCGAATACGCGGCGGGCACCCCTGAATCGCAGAAGATCCTCGATTTTTTTGCCAAAGAATTTCCCAAAGAGTTCGAGAAGATCCGGTTCGGCACACGCGAAAAAGCGGCGGAGTTTTGGAAAAAGGTGGGCGCGCCGGAGAAAGACAATGTCATGGTCGGTATTGGGATCAAACCGGTCAGCCGGCACGGCAGCGTGCGCCTGATCCACAGCGCGATCAGTTACGCGATCCTAAACCAGCGCAAGAGCGTAACGCTCGTGCACAAAGGAAACATCATGAAATTCACCGAGGGCGCGTTTCGTGATTGGGGTTACGAAATCGCAAAACAATATTTCGGCGCGGAAGAGATCGACGGCGGCCCGTGGTGCAAGATTCCGATGGGCAAGCCGGGCGCCGGCATCGTAATCAAAGATGCGATCGCAGATATCACACTGCAGCAAGTCTTGATGCGGCCGGAAGATTTCGACGTCATCGCCACACTAAACTTGAACGGCGATTACTTGAGCGACGCGCTCGCCGCGCAGGTTGGCGGCATCGGCATCGCGCCTGGCGGCAACATCAATTACATCAGCGGGCACGCCATCTTCGAAGCGACGCACGGCACTGCGCCGAAGTACGCGAATCAGGACAAAGTGAATCCCGGTTCCGTCATCCTGTCGGGCGAAATGATGTTCCGCTATATGGGCTGGAGCGAAGCCGCCGATCTTATCCTGAAAGGACTAAACGGCGCGATTGCGAGCAAGCGCGTCACTTACGATTTCGCGCGTCTCATGGATGGTGCGACGGAGATCAAATGCTCGCAATTCGGCGATAACGTCATCGAGCACATGTAATCTTGCGGTTGTCATTCTGAGCAAAGCCGAGGAATCTGGCGTTGCTTTCCGCGGCTCGTAAGATCGACAATCACATTTTGATAAATTCTATGCGCAAAATCGCGGCTTATTTTTTGGTTCTGTTCGTGGGAATCGGCAGCCTTTTCGCCCAGAAACGAGACATCACCGAGAAAGATCTTTGGAACTTTGTCTGGATCGGCGATCCGCAAGTTTCCCCGGATGGATCGCGGGTTGCCTTTGTGCGCGTGACGGTGAACGAAAAGAAAGAAGGCTATAACACTTCGATCTGGTCGGTGCCGACGGCAGGCGGCGAAGAACCGCATCAATTGACCAAAGGCGACCATGATTCAACGCCGTGCTGGTCGCCGGATGGAAAGTATTTGCTTTTCCTGCGCGCGACCGAAAAGGACGGCAAGCCGGAGCCGCCGCAATTGTCGATCTTGCCGATGGCCGGCGGCGATTCGTTTTCGTTTACCGATCTTCCCAAAGGCGCCGGCAATCCAGCGTGGTCGCCGGATGGAAAATCGATCGCATTCACGAGCGACACGAACGCCGATGATTTGGCGAAACAGGAAAAGAAAAAACGCACGGAAGAGGAATTAAAGAAAGCGGTGACCGAAATGTCCCCTTCAAGCGAACCTTCAAAGAAACCCACGGAAAAAAACGGCGCGGCCAGGGACGAAGGCGAGAAAGCGG
>DMCG01000217.1 GCA_003445855.1 Spartobacteria bacterium
TGCTCGTCGGTTGTCGCGTCGATTAGTTGGACGTTGACCCGGACGCGATTGCCAGAGCGACGTACGCTGCCTTCGAGAATAGCGGAAACACCGAGCGCTTTGCCGATATCACGAACGTTTGGCGCATGTCCGCGATACGACATGACCGACGTGCGCGAGATTACTTTCAGGTCGCTGATTTTCGACAAGTTCGTCAGAATGTCGTCCTGGATGCCGTCGGCAAAATAAGCGTTCTCTTTTTCGTCGCTCAAGTTTTCAAATGGCAATACCGCAATTGACTTGTCGATCTTGCGCGCAGCCGCTCGCGGCAGAAGAAAAAATCCAGCGGCCGCGGAAATGATCACGCCGGTCGCGACAAGCATAATGACATTGCGACGGCGATGCGCTCCTGGCGCAGACGTTGCCGTCGCCCGAATCCCTTGCGGGGTAACATCGTAGGCCCAAGCAAGAATCAATGAGATCGGAAACCCGATCAGCAAAAGCACGACGACCAACCGAAACGTCCAGTTTGGCAACTCCCAGGCCGGGAAAACGGCCGAGCCAATCTGGATGATAAACCCGGCCGCGATGATGTACGCCACCGCCACCCGATAAACTTTCCGCCGCTGTACTTCCTCGAAGAAGCCGCTCATAACAAGAGATTTGGATTCGCCTCGATTATAGTTCAACGGCAAACGTTCGACATGCAAATGAAGCGCGGCGTTCACTGCGCCGCGGGAAGGCAAATCAATGCCCGGTGGTAACAACAACCCGACCGCTGGTGACTTCAACCTGGAGTGGAAACAGGGCGCGGCCCGCGCAGGGTCCACCGGCGCATTTACCTGTATCCGGTTCGTAACGGGAGCCGTGCGTCCTGCAGGTCAGAAATCGGCGATCGTCGTTGAAGAATTCATTCGGCCACCAATCGAGCGGTGTTCCGGCATGGGCGCAATAGTTGACATAAGCATAGTAGTGCCCGCCGAAGTTTATGACGAAGCCTTCGACAAACCGCTCGCGCCAGCGAATATGAAATTTCGCGGAGTGGCCCGGCGGGATTTCGTCACAAGGCGCAGACCACATTGTCGGTTGAGCTGTTGAATCACGCGCAACCTCCGGGGGTTTCATTCTAAGCAGCTCTAGCTGTCCTCGGGGAAAGCAGCCGAGTGTTGTTCTGCATTCGGGATATTCGGCGGTTATGAAGCGGCCGACCTACCGACACGGGCAGCGCGCGCACGGTCCTCCATATTGCCGGGAAATCCCACGGCAGCTTTTGGGACCTGAGCCGAAGTTCCGTCCGTCGATCGAGAATTGCGCCAAGAGCAATCGCTAAACCGAAGCGAGCCAGCCAAGTTCCGACGCATCCGTGCGGTCCCGCGCCGAAGGAGAGGTGATGGTTGGGGCGACGTTTCAGGTCGAGCCGCTCCGGTTCGGGGAATTGGTCGGGGTCGCGGTTCGCCGCGCCCAATAACAGAACAAGCAATTGCTTTGGTCCAATCCGCCGGCCTGCGAACTCCATTTCCTCCGGAACGCCGCGGAGCGAGACCTGAATGGGAGTCTCGTAGCGCAGCAGTTCCTCCGCCGCAGTCGTAATGGACTGGGGATTCTCGCGGAGACGGGCAAATTGTTTTGGATGTTGCAGCAAAGTTACCACCGCATTCGTAATGGAGGCAGACATGTTAAGAACGCCGGTATGAAGAAAAAGCACACCGTTCGCCAGGACATCGTCTTCGGTGGGAGGCGCTTCGTTTGGCTCTACTGCGAAGCTGCGCCCAATCACGTCGTCCTCGAATTTCTCGCGCCGAGTGGCAATCATCGTGCGGACATAGGCGCGGATTGCCTGGAAGCTTTTGATCGCCTTCTTTGCCTTCAAAACCGTCTCGCGGCCGACGCGGCGCGCCATCGTGAAGTCCTTCAGCCGATCGCAACATGCGACTAACTCTGCGCGCTTGGTGTCCGGCAGTCCCAAAAGCTCACTCATCATGTGGTCGGCGAACGGCCGGGAGTAATCGCTGACGACGTCCATCGACCCACGCCGCTCCGCCTTGGCTAACAACTCCTGGGCGAGCGTTTCCATTTTTGGACGCAACCGCTCGAAGGCGGCCGGATGAAATGCCCTGTTCAAGGGCCGTCGCAGCCGCTCGTGCTCTGTCGCATCGGTGTAAAGGACGACCCTATCCATGACACGTCCGAACGGGGCAAGATCGCGCTGAAGATTGAGCGGAAGCTGACTCACATCAAACGGAGAGCTTGTTGTAGTCAGGCGCGGATCCGCTAAGGCCGCCCGCACATCGTCGTAACCGGTAAGGAACCATCCGCCCAGGACAAAGTCCCAGTAAAAGCGGGACTCCGAACGAAGCGACCGGAATAGAGGATACGGGTTGGCGACGTGCCTGGGCTCTTGCAGAGCGAAGAAGACGCCTTTGGTTAAGACGTCCTTGTCCATCTAGCTAAACTCTCCGTCGCGTCAGCGCTTTGACTGAGTCGAGCTGAGATAGAACCCCGCATAGTGAAGTGCCCGGCCACCTACAAAAGGAGCTGCCGCAATACTTCCCGGGATGGTTGCTCGCTTGATCCATGTAGTGAAACAATCCTCGTCCTCGAGAGCTTCCTCGACTTCCTCCTTGCGATCGTCATCCACCCGACAACGCTCGAGTGTCGCGCGAGAAAGCTCGTAATAATTTCCAGCACCGTCCTTGAGGACGATGATTTGCTGACGCCCTCCCCGAGGCTTCGAACTCTTTTTCGCTCGCTTTTTCATATCTGAATTCCGGTTCGTCTACTCGATCCGTACAGAGCGGACGAACTCCTTGTCAAGGTAAAACGGGCACCGGGAGATGCAGTGTCGGCGTCGAGAGGTTCATTATTTTTTGTTCGATGCCTTGGACGCGGAGGAGCTGACAAGTTTTTCGAAGCGCGGGTCCCTCCGAAGCGGATCGAACATCGGATCGAGCCTGAGCAGCGCAGGAGTGAGCGGCACGTTTTCAGCCAGCCGACCGGCGTACGGTATCGAAAGCAGTTTCTCTAAAGCGGCGATGGCGCGGTCGGGATCTCCCGTCTGCGCGGCCACCCGCGCGAGAACATCGACAGAAAATGGACCGATCAAGGCGTCTTTCTCGATCGGGATAGCGGCCATGGCCCGTTGCGTCAGAGCTAACGCAGCAACTTTATCGCCGAGGGCCATATTCGTCAGCGCGAGATCGCCGAGCAGGCCAAAATTATCCGGTTGTTGTTTAAAGCAACTCTCCAGTTCGATGCGCGCCTGTCGCCAACTTTCCCGAGCAGCGCCACGGTCGCCACCAACGTCTTCCGCCCAGCCCAACCAAAAGTGCAGATTGCCGTGCAGATATTCCGTCGCTGGATCAGCCGTCGCCAATATTTCCTTCAACCGAGCGATCATCGGGACAGGGCGTCGCTCCAGGATCGCCTGATAGACTTGCGTTTCCAAGGCGCTGGAGTGGTCGGCGCCCGGGCGCAGCGGATTGAGGAGCGCCGCCGCGCGTGGCAGGTCGCCTTCGGCTTGTGCCGCGGCCGCCTTCAGCGCGAGCGTATCCATATCGTCCGGTGTGATATCGAGAACTTGATCAAGTTTTCTAACTGCATCAGTGAAACGGCGAAGAGCTATATCGGTGGTCGCGTGCGAGGTGAGTATGGAAACGTTGCGCGGGTCGAGCCGTTCGGCGTCGTTGAAATAGGACTCGCTCCGGTCCCACTGGCCGCGCCTGCGTGCGACATAGGCGAGCGCTTCAGGAATCCGGCTGCTATTCGGCAGAAGTGGACGTGCTTGCTCAAAATAATGTACGGCGGTGTCGTAATCCTTCAGGCATGCGTAGTGATAATATCCCTTAGCTAGCAGTGCCTCACCAAGGTTTGGCTGAAGACTGAGCGCGGTGTCCGCCGCTTGCTGCGCCTCGTCGCGCAACGCGCTCGTCGGCTCAAGAGTCGCTGTGATGTAGCCGAGTGAATCGTTGTAGGACAAGAGCGCCCAACTAAGGGCAAACTTCCGATCCAATTTCACCGCTTCTCTGAAATATTTTTGCGCGGCCAGTGAATTGGCGTGTGCATTTGCGGCTTTCAATGTATAAGCCAGGCCTCGCAGATAGGCGTCGTACGCCTCAGGGTTGTCCGTCGGTTTGGCGGCGATGACCTCCTCTTCCCTCCCGGTCAGTTTCGCTCGCAATTGGTCGGCGATGGCTTTTGCCACTTCGCTTTCCACCGAGAAGATGTCGTTCAGTTTGCGATCAAAGGTATCGGCCCAGAGATGAGAATCGTTGCTCGCTTTGATTAGCTGCACGTTCACGCGCACGGCATCGCCGCTCCTCTGCACACTTCCTTCCACGATGTGTGCAACGCCAAGTTCTCGGGCAATGTCACGCAGGTTCTCAGGCGCGCTTTTGTAGTGCTGGGTGGATGTGCGCGAAATGACTTTTAGGTCGGCGATCTTGGATAAGCGCGTCAGGATCTCGTCCTGGATTCCTTCGGCAAAGTAGGCATTGGCTTTTTCTTCGCTCAAGTTTTCGAACGGTAAAACGGCGATGCTTTTCTCTGGAACAGTTGGTGTTGATGGCTTGCCGAACTGAAAACGTTGGAAGACGAACACCGCGATGACCGCGAGCAGTACGCCGATGATGACAAAGTCGAGCTGGCGGCCCGTGTTGCGCGTGATTGATTTCTTAAGATCAACTTCGTCAGTGCGCTTCAATCCTTCGGGGGTCAATTCATACGCCCAAGCCAGAATCAACGCGATCGGGAAACCGAGCAGCAGCAGGATCACCACCATCCGCGTTACCCAGTTCGGGATTTCAAAAAACGGGAAGACTTGCGTCGCAATCTGAACGAGCAACCAGCTCACTACCCCGTACGCCACTGCGACCTTGTAAACATTTCGCCGCTGCAGCTCGGCGAAGAAATTTTTTGGATTCACGGCGTTTTCCGTAACGGCCGAAACTGTTTTCTACCAAGCAGACCCCCAGCTGACGAGTTAATTCATGTCGATCTGGCGCAATTGTGACTTTAACCGCGCAGGAGCCTTATTTCACGCCAGTCGCGAAGACAGTTTGAAAATGCGGGCTTTGCTTCTCCCGCGACACAATGCTCACTTCGATCTGTTTGAAGCCGGCGTCTTCGAGAAATTCGTGCAGCCGCACTTCGCTAAAGCCGAGCCAGTGATCGGCATAAAGCTCGCGTGCTTTTTCGAAACGATGGCTGAGCAAGTCGAGCACGACAATGCGGCCATTCTTTTTTAAAACGCGATGTGCGGATTCGATCGCACGCTCCGGTTTAATGGCGTGATGCAAAGCCTGGCTCAGAATGGCAAGATCGACACTGTTCTTTGCGATTGGCGGATCCTCGATATCGCCCAGCCGGTACTCGAGATTTTTAAATCCATGTTTGCGAGCCAGGCTTGATCCAAACTCAACCATCTTCGGCGAATTATCGATCGCGATGACTTTATGCGCGCGTCTCGCGAGCAATTGTGAGAGAGTTCCTTCGCCGGCGCCAAGATCGGCCACTGTGAACGGCGGCAACAATGTGATCAGTGTGTGGGCAAGCGCCCGCCAGGAACGTCCCGGAACATAACTGCGCCCAAATTTTCCGGCGAGCTCATCGAAATATTCCCGCGCTCTATCCTGGCGTTTGCGCAATGTCAGCTTCAACGCCGTGCGGTCGCGCGTGGTTTCGGGAATCTCGCGCGCAAGGCTTCGCAGCACTTCCTGGATGCGAGCGCGGGCGCCGTTTCGGCCCCCACTCTCTGTCGCGCCGTAGTAAACATTTTTGCCAGCGCGCCGATTCTCGACCACACCGGCACGCCTCAACTGCGCGAGATGACTCGAGATACGCGATTGCCCCATGCCAAGAATGTCCTGCAACTCGGCAACGGAGAGTTCTTCCTGCTCGAGCAACAAGAGCAACCGCAATCGCGTCGGATCGGCCAGCAGTCGCAGTAAATTAATGGTTGACGTTAACAAGATCGACAACGATACATCTACATATCATGATTGGTCAATATGATCGAGCAGATTGACGGATTTCTGGCTTTCTACTTTACACTTTTTACTTTCTAATTTCTCTCACCATGTCTCGCCGTTTCATTTTTTCCTCCGAGTCCGTCACCGAAGGTCATCCCGACAAAGTTTGCGACACAATCAGCGATTACATTCTCGATGCCTGCCTCGAGCAGGATCCGCTCAGTCGTGTCGCCTGTGAGACGCTCGCTAAAGGCAATCTCGTTGTCTTGGCCGGCGAAATCACCAGCAACGCGCGCTTCGATTTTACCGAGCAAGTGCGCGACGCCGTCCGCAGCATTGGCTATGTAAACAGCGATTGCATTTTTCACGCCGACACTTGCCGCGTGGTTTGCGAAGTCACCGAGCAATCACGCGACATCAAACAAGGTGTCGATCAAGCCGCGGCCGAGGGGAAAGCAACGGCCGAGCAAGGCGCGGGCGATCAGGGACTCATGTTTGGATTTGCCTGCAACGAAACGCCCGAGCTCATGCCGGCGCCTATTTCATTTGCCCACAAACTCGGGCGCGAGTTAACGCGATTGCGCAAAGCCGGCGAAATTCCGTGGCTGCGTCCTGACGCCAAAACGCAGGTCTCCATCGATTACGACGGACACAAACCGGTGCGCGCTACCGCCGTGGTCGTGTCAACGCAACACGCCGCCGATGTTAAACAAAAAGAAATTCGCGAGACGTTGATCGAATTACTGATCAAAAAAGTGATGCCGGCCGAGTGGCTCGATGAGAAGACAACTTATCTAATTAATCCGACCGGACGTTTCGTCGTAGGCGGACCGGAAGGCGACGCCGGTATTACCGGTCGCAAAATCATCGTCGACACTTACGGCGGAATGGGACGCCACGGTGGCGGCGCATTTTCCGGAAAAGATCCGAGCAAAGTGGACCGCAGCGCGGCTTACATGGGGCGTTGGGTTGCGAAAAATGTTGTGGCCTCAGGGCTCGCGGATCGTTGCGAAGTACAATTTGCTTACGCGATCGGTCATCCCGAACCCGTCAGCGTGAGCGTCGATACGTTCGGCACCGGCAAAGTCGATGACGAAAAACTGGAGCGCGCGGTGCGCGAAGTTTTCAATTTCAAACCGGCCGAGATCATCAAGCAGCTCAACTTGCTGCGGCCGATTTACCGCAAGACAACAAATTACGGCCACTTTGGTCGAGTCGACGACCTCGACTCCATTACATGGGAACGCACCGACAAGACGGAAGCGCTCAAGAGGGCGGCAGAGTAATCCACAGATTTCGCAGATTTACGCAGATTTTTAAATGCACAAGGATCCGGAAACGTTCGCGATTATCGGCGCTGCGATGGAAGTTCATCGCGAGCTCGGCCGCGGGTTCCTCGAGCTCGTTTATCAAACCGCGCTCGCGTTGGAGTTCCAAGAGCGGGGAATCCCATTCCAAGCGGAAGTCGCGTTACCGATCCGCTACAAGAATAAGCTTCTCACCTGTGCCTATCGCGCGGACTTTGTTTGTTTCGAGTCCGTTATTGTTGAAACCAAAGCAATCGCGGGCTTAACAGGCGCCGACGAGGCGCAACTCATTAACGAATTGAAGGCAACCGGCCTGCAACGCGGCTTACGTCTGAATTTCGGAGCGACGAGTCTCGAACATAAACGTCTCGTCTTGGGCTCCTCCGATAATCTGCGCAAATCTGCGAAATCTGTGGACGAAATCTGTCTGTAAAGAATTTATGAGCACGACAACTACCGAACCGAAAACAAAGCAAGATTACAAAGTCGCCGACATCAGTCTGGCGGATTGGGGACGCAAAGAGATCTCCATCGCGGAGAAGGAAATGCCCGGGTTGATGACGATCCGCGAAAAGTATGCGGCGAGCAAACCGCTCGCTGGTGTGCGCGTGACGGGGTCGTTGCATATGACAATCCAGACAGCGGTGTTGATCGAGACACTTGTCGATCTTGGCGCGAGCGTGCGCTGGGCTTCCTGCAATATTTTTTCAACGCAAGATCACGCCGCGGCGGCGATCGCGAAGAGCGGCGTGTCCGTTTTCGCATGGAAAGGTGAATCGCTCGAAGAATATTGGTGGTGCACTTATCAGGCGCTTTCGCATCCGGACGGCAAAGGCCCGCAGCTCATCGTCGATGATGGCGGCGACGCGACGTTGCTCATTCACAAAGGTTACGAGCTCGAGGAAGGCAGCGATTGGGCAAAATCGAAATCAGCGAACAAAGAAGAGCAGGTCATCAAGGATCTGTTGCTCGAAACCCAGCGGGAGAATCCGTATCGCTGGCATGAAGTTGTAAAAGATTGGCGCGGCGTTTCCGAGGAAACGACCAC
>DMCG01000075.1 GCA_003445855.1 Spartobacteria bacterium
GGTTCGAGCCCGCGCACGATCAATCTGGATTGGCAAGTTTTGCTCATGGAAGCAGTACGTAAGGTAGATGAAAGAGGAGCCGCCTCCGGCGCGGCTCATTCTCGATCCGGGCGTTCTCCGAAGCGGAAGGTGCTCGTGATCGACGACAGCGTGATGTTACTAAGCTTTGTCGAAGAAGTTCTAACCGAAGCTGAGTACCAAGTCGTCACCGCGCCCAGCGCGCGGGAAAGTTTAGACGCCAGCATCGCCGATCCGCCGGATTTGATTCTTCTCGATTACGTCCTTCCGGACATGAAGGGGGACGAAGTAAGCCGCAAATTGCTTGAGAATCCGGCAACAGCGGACATTCCCGTCGTCTATATGTCCGGCTTCGGCGCGGACCTCCAGCCCGATGGTGTCACCAACCGCAACGTCATTGGATTCTTGAATAAACCTTTCACATCGGATTTGCTGATCAAAACCGTGGAAAAGCATATGCCGAAATTACCTGGTGAACCGGAACCGATCGAAACCGAGAACGGGCCCGCGTCGAGCGAAGTTTTAAGTGATGCCGAACCGCCACCCGCCTCGCAGGAAGAAACTGTCTCGCCAGATTTGATCACGCCCGTTGAGGCACCCACCCCATCCCAAGACTCGTGGAATGAGACGGCGACGGCGTGGTCGCAACCTGCGACGGTCGCTCCGATCAGCACTGTTGAGTCTCCAAATGAATCACTCACAGGCGGAATCTATTTTTGCGGTGACACCGGTTTCTTTTCTCTAAACCGGGTATTGCAGACGATCGCAAAAGAGAAGCTTACCGGAGCGCTTCGTTTATTTTGGGAGAAGGACCCCGTCGAGCTCCTCGTGCAAAATGGCCAAATCGTCCTGGCCACAGCGCGCGATCCGGAACTCTATTGTCCGGATGCGCCGATAACGCTCGTTAATGTCGAAGCAGACAAGATTGCCGAGGCGCGGGCTCAACAAAGCGTAAGCGGCTGTCCGCTTTTCCTCACGCTTGCACAGGAGGAGCTGATCTTGCGCGAGCCAGCCGGACAACTGGTGCAACATTATGGCCAAAAACTTTTCGCCCAGCTTTGGACGACGCGAGGCGTACGCTTCATGTTCGAGCGAAATGCGGAATTACCGGGCTATGCTAGCGGCATTTCCGCGGAGCCAGATGTCGACCACTGGTCGCTGGGAAGTTTGCGCTTCATTCAGTTTCACGAACTCGGCGAACATGCAAATTTCGATCCAGCCTCAATTCCGGCCTACACAAAAAATGGTTTCGAGCGTGTCCAAAATCTGAAACTGACCGTGGCGGAGGCCCAGTTTGCTTCGCAATTTAACGGGAGCAGATCGATCCAGCAAATTGCCAAGAATCTGCGGCTCGATTTGAAATTTGCCCGGCTAACACTGTTCCGCTTCCTCGCGCTTGAGATTGTGGAGTGCTGGTCGCCGAGCACGGCGGTGAAGCCGGAACGCAAAAGCATCCTCCTGCGGTTGAAACGCTCGATCGGCGTCGGCGAATAGCCGGCCATCGGCTGCGACGTTCGATCATGAAAAGGAGCGTTCTCGTCGTCGATATCGGCGGTACGCACGTGAAGTTGCTCATGTCGTTGCGCGACAAACGGGAGTTTGATTCCGGACCAACAATGACGCCGCGAGACTTTACCCGTAAAAGCAAGGAAGCGGCTGCGGGCTGGAAGTTCGATGCGATCTCGATCGGGTTTCCCGCGCCGGTGCGTCAGGGCCGAATCGCAGGAGAACCGAAACATCTCGGCCAAGGCTGGGTCGGTTTCAATTTTTCGAAAGCGCTCGGCAAACCGGTTCGTGTGATTAACGACGCTGCCATGCAGGCACTCGGCAGTTATCGCGGCGGGCGCATGCTCTTTCTCGGGCTGGGCACGGGACTTGGATCGGCGCTCGCTTGGGAAAAAAATCTGCTTCCCCTCGAACTTGGAGATTTACCGTATCGCGACCGCGAGATCATCGAGGAGTGGCTCGGCATACCCGGATTGAAGCGGCTCGGCGAAGGGGAATGGAAAGACGAAGTTCTTTACGCGGTCGCGCAATTGAAACGCTCCTTCATCGCCGATTACGTCGTGCTCGGCGGCGGCAATGCCAAACGTTTCAAGGGATTGCCGGATGGGATCGAACCCGGGGACAACAACAATGCTTTTCGCGGGGGCCTGCGTCTGTGGGAAAACGAACCGCGCTCACGCAAAGCAAAGTGGCGAATTCTTTAAGGCGCGGCGCATCGCGCTAAGGCTCTGAGCGAAGTCGAACGGATCGACATGTCGCAAGATCGACATCGTGCCAGGGAGGGGACTCGAACCCCTAAGGATTGCTCCACCAGATCCTAAGTCTGGCGCGTCTGCCAATTTCGCCACCCTGGCTCGTTGATTATCGGCGCGCTGAAATTGTGAACGAGCTTAAACAGTAATTAATCGCCGCTCCGGCGGGTAGGGAAATATTTCCGGAATTTCCCCATCCCTGATCCTCTGCTGTATGGCGCGCCAGAAATCCGGCCGAAACAAATCAGCGTGTTGTTCAAATAGAGCAGCACGCGCAGGCTCGGGAAGACGGACGAAATTGGGAAACTCTTCGGGAAAGATGTCGTTCTCACGCACGGAAAACCAAGGCTCTGCCGACATTTCTTCTTCGTACGTCTTTGCTTGCGGCAGATCGCGGAAATTGCAATCCGTCAAAAAACAAAGCTCGTCGTAATCGTAGAACACGACGCGGCCGCGGCGAGTGACGCCGAAATTCTTCGTCAACAGATCACCGGGAAAGATATTTGACGCGGCCAGATCCTTGATCGCCTGACCGTAGTCGCGGGCGGCGGCCGCGCTCGCGATGTCGTCAGCTTCGCGAAAGAACATGTTGAGAGGGCGGACGCGACGTTCGACGTAGGCATGATCGATGATGACGTCGTCGCCTTCGAAGTGAACGATTTGCGCGGCGTCACGCCGCAAACTGTCCAGCAGGGCGGGCGCGAAACGTTCGCGTAGGATGCGCAGATGCTCAAACTCGTGTGCTTCGATCAGCCGACCGACGCGGTCGTGCTCAAAAACCAGCCGGTAGCGCCGCATCACGTCGCTCCGCGTGGTATCCTTGGGAAAATCGAAACGATCTTTGATTAGTTTGAAAACGACGTCGTAGCTGGGCAACGTGAAGACCAGCATCACCATGCCGGCCGTGCCATCGGCAATGGTGAAGCATTCATGCGATGTGCGCAGCTGTGCGAGGAAATCGCGATAAAATTCCGTCTTGGCATGTCGATTATATCCGATCGCGTTGTAGAGATCGGCGAGGCGCTTGCGCGGCATCGATCGACGCAAATACCTCACCAGCTCGTAGGGACACTCGGCGTTCACATGGAAATACGCGCGTGTGTACGAGAATAAGATCGACAAATCCACTTCGCCGAGCAGCACGGCATCGAGCGTGCTTCCGCGCTCATCTTCGTGGCGTAGACAAAACGCCAGTGGCAATGCAGCGTCATCGTTTCCATCGCAAATGGCACGGCCGACAACGTAGGCGCCGCGGCCGCGATAGAAAACGCTGCTGACCATTTCCAGTCGCACATTGGACTCCGCGTTGTGCCTACGGGAAAAATCCGCTTCGATCCGCTCCGCTGCCAGGCGCACTGCGACAGCGAGATCGCTCCAGCATTCTTCCGCGAATCCGCCTGCGTTGAGATCGGTCAGCACCCGGAGGATCAATTCCCGAAGCTTCGCGCCAGAATAAATCTTCCGGACATCGACATGCGCACTCTTCGGGGGCGCGTCGAAATCGGTATCGACGAACTCGATCGCCTGATCCACCCCCTGGGTCACAAACACGCGCCGCGTGAGCGAATTGAAAAAACTCTCCGCGATTTCCCACGCGGAAGACTGCGCGATCAATGACGAATAGACAGCTTTAATCGCCGTCCAGAGGTCGCGTTCGCGCAAACGCGAGCCCATGAGATTGTCGATCTTGTTCGTTAGGCCAGCCAACACATTCGAGTAGAGATGAAGCCGCTCGGCCGCGTCGGCGTAGGTGCCGTGCAAGTCGCGAGCAAGAAAGCGTTGTCGCGCGCGCCCAGTGATTTGGTGAAAACGCGTTTCGTAATCGAGATACCCCTGGTGTGCCGTTTCCGCGCAGAGCGCCGCCAGGCGGCTGTCGGTCAGCGCGGCCGGTGCGGACGAATTCGTGACCCCCCCTACGCTCAATGGAACTGCGCTTCTTCGGTCGAACCGCGCAACGCCGTCGTCGAAGATTTGCCCCCGGCGATGACTTGCGCGACGTCGTCGAAATAACTGGTCCCAACTTCGTGCTGATGCTTCGTTGCTGTGTAACCGAGTTCTTCTGCAGCGAACTCCGATTCCTGCAACTCTGAATACGCCGCCATTCCGCCATCGCGATATCCGTGCGCGAGCTTAAACATGCTGTAGTTGAGCGCGTGAAAACCGGCCAGGGTAACGAATTGAAATTTGTAACCCATCGCGCCGAGCTCGCGCTGAAATTTCGCGATGCTTGCGCTATCGAGTATCTTTTTCCAATTGAATGAAGGCGAACAATTATATGCCAACAGTTTGCCGGGAAATTTAGCGTGAATGCTCTCGGCGAATTTTTTCGCCTCTTCGAGATTCGGTTGTGAAGTTTCGCACCAGATCAGGTCGGCGACTTGGGCGTAGCTCAGCCCGCGCGCGATCGCCTGGTCGAGCCCGGCGCGCACGCGAAAGAATCCTTCGGCCGTGCGCTCACCGGCGAGGAAGGGCTGGTCGCGTTCGTCCACATCGGTTGTGAGCAAAGCGGCGGCATTGGCGTCGGTGCGCGCGACGATGAGGATTGGAACATTGCAAACATCGGCGGCCAATCGCGCGGCGATGAGT
Source organism: Spartobacteria bacterium (assembly GCA_003445855.1). GTDB lineage: Bacteria > Verrucomicrobiota > Verrucomicrobiia > Chthoniobacterales > UBA10450 > UBA10450. The sequence continues at coordinate 4,863 of DMCG01000075.1, forward strand.
TGCGTGATCGCGGCGCGCGTTGGGACGAGCACTTTGCCGCCCATGTGGCCGCACTTTTTTTCGCTCGCCAGTTGATCTTCCAAATGCACGCCGGCCGCGCCCGCCTCGATCATAGCCTTGACCAATTCAAAAACATTCAGCGACCCGCCAAACCCGGCTTCGGCGTCGGCCATGATCGGCACGAACCAGTCGATGTCGATCTTGCCCTCGGCGTGCGCGATCTGATCGGCGCGCTGCAAAGCCTGATTGATCCGTCTGACTACGGCCGGGACGCTGTTCGCCGGATAAAGGCTTTCGTCAGGATACATTTGGCCGACGAGATTCGCGTCCGCTGCGACCTGCCAGCCACTGACGTAGATCGCTTTCAATCCCGCCTTCACTTGTTGCATCGCCTGATTGCCGGTGAGCGCGCCGAGCGCGTTGATGAATGGCTCGGTGTGGAGCAACTCCCAAAGTTTTTCCGCGCCGCGCCGGGCGAGGGTGTGTTCGATGACAACACTGCCTTGCAAACGCTGAACGTCGGCTAACGTGTAGTTGCGTTCGATGCCATCCCAGCGCGGATCGTTCTTCCAGTCAATATTCACAGAAGCGGACCTGCTCTTACATTAATCGAGCTTTTCATATCCGGGCAGCGTAAGAAACTCGACGAACTCATCGTCCGTCGTGATTTTATCGAAGAGCTCGCGCGCGACGTCAAACTTGCCGGCTGCGAAACGCTTTTCGCCGATCTGCGTTTTGATTTTTGCGATCTCCTCATCGAGCACGCTGCGAAACAATTCCTTCGTCACCTTGCGACCGTCGCTGAGTTTCCCTCGCGGATGCCGAATCCATTGCCAAACCTGCGCGCGCGAAATTTCTGCCGTGGCCGCGTCTTCCATGAGATTGAAGATGGGAACCGCGCCGCTCCCTCGCAGCCACGCTTCGAGATATTGCACGCCGACGCTGACGTTCGTGCGCAACCCCTGCTCAGTAATCGGTTCGCTTGGTCTGAAATCAAGAAGGTCCTTCGCGGTAAGATCGACATCGTCAAGCTTGCGGTCGATCTGGTTTGGCTGCGGCATGAGCGCGTTGAAGGCGTCGAGCGCGAGCTGCACCATCCCGGGATGTGCAACCCAGGTGCCGTCGTGGCCGTCGCGCGCCTCGCGTTCCTTGTCCGCGCGGACCTTGGCAAACGCTTCCTCGTTTGCTTTCGGATCATTCTTCACGGGAATCTGCGCGGCCATTCCGCCCATCGCGAAAACATTGCGCCGATGACAGGTCTTGATGCAAAGCAGTGAATACGAACGCATGAAATGCGTCGTCATCGTGATCAGCGCGCGGTCGGCTAAAAGAAAATCAGGTTTGTTGCGAAACTTTTTGATACAGGAAAAAATGTAATCCCAGCGGCCGCAGTTCAGCCCAGCGGAATGGTCGCGTAGCTCGTAGAGAATTTCATCCATCTCGAACGCCGCCGGAATTGTCTCGATCAAGACCGTGCCACGGAGGGTCCCGTGCGGAATGCCGGTCTCCTCCTGCGCGAGTTTGAACACATCATTCCAAATGCGCGCCTCGAGATGGCTCTCAATTTTCGGTAAATAAAAGTACGGCCCGCTGCCGCGCGCGATCAGTTCCTTCGCGTTGTGATAAAAGAACAATCCGAAATCGAACAGCGCGCCGGCGACCGGCTTGCCACCGACGAGCATATGTTTCTCGTCTAAATGCCAGCCGCGCGGTCGCACCATCAGAACGGCGACCTGCTCGTTGAGCTTGTACTCTTTGCCCTCAAGGTTGACGAATTTGATCGTGCGCCGGATCGCGTCCCGCAGATTGATCTGGCCTTCGACCATGTTTGCCCATGTCGGCGCGTTCGCGTCCTCGAAGTCGGCCATGAAGATTTTCGCGCCGGAGTTGAGTGCGTTGATGACCATCTTGCGATCTGTCGGTCCAGTGATTTCCACCCGGCGATCCATCATGTCGGCCGGGATCGGCCCGCACGTCCAGTCGCCGTCACGGATGTGTTTCGTGTCCGGCAAAAAATCGAGCGTTTCTCCGCGATCAAGCGCTGCTTGTCGATCTCGGCGACGTTTGAGGCATTCCGCGCGACGCCGGTTGAATTGGCGATGAAGTTTTGCGACGAACGCCAGCGCGTCAGGCGTTAGAATTTCGGCGTATGCAGGCGTGACTTTACCGATAATCTCGACGCCATCGGGAACTTCGTGGAGTGATAATTGAGCCATGGTCGAATGTTGGCTCATGCGAATCAGACCGCTGCGCTGGGATTGGCTTTCGGTGGGATGTTCGCGCGTTCGTTACACGAAATTTGCATCGACTCTGGAAGATAGACGAGCTTTTACTTTGCGCACGCAGTCATTCGTTTTACCGTGTTTGGCTTTTCAGCTTCCGACTGGAATTTGCACGCGACTATAGCGAGATCTGGTGTGTCCGTGTACTAGAATTTGTGCTAGACCGAGGTGATTTCTACTCCTCGATCGTAAATGCGCATGCTTGCACGAAAAAACCTATTTTTCTCTCGTAAAACGGGCCGCTTCTTGAAATGAAAAGTGATGTTTTGAAAGCGACGAATCTGGAATCCTAAGTCTGGCGCGTCTGCCAATTTCGCCACCCTGGCTCACTCATTTTACGACCTTCCGTAAACAGGGATGCCTGCGTTAGCCAGCTCACTCACCCGATTTCCACTTTGAAGTTTTACGAGGCGGACAGCTTCCGAAATATAACCCGAATATCCGAATTGTTCCTCGCACGAAGTTACTCGACGAAACCGTGCGCGCATTCGAGGCAGTGTTGAGACGACGCTAACGAGCATCGCTCGTTTCCACCGGCTTAGCCGGGCCGCTCTCGGCCCCGGAAACGAGATCGACGCGGACGATGGGGTCGTTAGGTTCCGCTACCGGCCCTTCCCAACGCAGAAACTCGGCCGGTGGTTTGGTCAGCCAGATTAACGTGTCGGGCACGTGAACAAATAAGCCGGCGATCGCCCCGATTTTGGGATGAATGACGAAGCGATCGCCTTCCAGGAGCCGGTCCGACATCTTCAT